>NZ_JANHZQ010000026.1:0-68194 GCF_041414725.1 Alteromonas sp. DY56-G5
GTGAACACTCCGAATTTCACTATGCCTATTAGATCAAAGCCCCAGACTTTCGTCTAGGGCTTTTTCAACAGTCTGAAATGCGGCCTAAGCCGCATTTTTGTCATTCATGTTTTGGTTCATATTAGAACGTATATGATGCACTCAACTGAGCGTTGATTCCCGCACCGTAGTAACCAACCGTATGTAGGCTGTTAATGTACTTCTTGTCGAAGATATTGTTGATGTTCATGCGAACGGTGAAATCTTCTGTAAACGCATGTGAAGCATAAACATTGCCTAAGAAGTAAGCGCCCTGCTTAACATTGTAGTCAACGTTGCTGATTTCAGACTGCCATCTACCGCCAAAACCTACTTCAATTTCTGGCGCTTGCGGTACGGTGTAACCTAGTTGGAACGTCACTACATCACGTGGTGCCCATAGGTTAGCGTCGTTACCTTGCTCGTCTTCTACATCAATGTTGGTGTAAGACGCGTTAATGCGCAGATCATCAGTTAACTGACCCGCTAGCTCAATTTCAAAACCGTCAGACTCTACCGATACGCCTTTGTAGTAGTACTGAAGAGTTTCAGGGTTAGTACCTGCATACGCTGCCAAGTTATCTTGTTCAGCGGTGAAATAAGCGAATGTTGTTAGTAGTCTGTCGTCGAACCACTGTGCCTTGAAGCCCGCTTCAAAGTTCTTACCTTTAGTTGGGTCAAGGTATTGGCCGTTTACGTCATACTGTTCTTGTGGCTGGTACACGTCAGAGTAGCTCACGTAAGCATTAACATCTTCTGTTACCGCGTAAGTCGCACCAACATAAGGGCTGGCTTCGCTTTCTGAGTTATCGATAACCGCGCCTGCGTTTTGGCCCGTACGCTCGAAGTCGATCGCGTTAAAACCAGCAATGATGTGCATTGCGTCTGTTACGCTGAATCGAGCAGAGCCGAAGTAACGCGTTAGTGTTTGCTCAATATTTGAGTACTCAGACACACCTAACCACTCTGGCTCAGCAATCGCATCCAAACCGTACGGGAATGCAGGTGTTGGGCCGTATGCAGGAGTAGTAGCGTAGTCAAACGCATGAACAAAAGACACGTCGTCGCTAGTAGCGTGACTTACACCAAAGTTAACTTCATGGCTGCGACCAAACAGCTCGAAATCACCGAATACACGGCCTTCTAACAGGTGAGAGTCAATTTCAGAATCGTAACGACCTGGCCAGCCAACTAAGCCAAGGCCAGTCTCTTTATCAATGGCACCGTAAGCATAAAACAGCTTACTTTCATCTTCGTAGCCACGGAAGTTATAGCTAAGTAGCAATTGCCAATCGTTGTCGAACTCATAGTCTAGCTCAACAAAGGCGTTAGTGGTTTCAGTATCCCACTTGGTCCATTCTTGCGTAGTGGTGTCATTAATATCCCACTCAGCTTGCGTACCGTCGGTATAGTTGAATACTAGCCCGCCCCACGTGTTGCCGTCGGTATTGGCATCTTGGTATGACAAACCGAAGGTTATCGTAGCGTTATCAGTTAGCTGACCATCAATAACGCCGTATACAAAGCCGCGATCGTTTTCTAAACCATCTAGGTGAGACTCTTTATCTTCAAAGCTACCTACTACACGCGCCGCCCAGCTGCCGTCTTCTGTAAGCAGCATAGAGTAATCGCCTTGAACGCGCTTGAAGTTGTAAGAGCCAATGCTTGCACCCACTTCGCCGCCTTCTTCGTTAGTAGGACGCTTGCGCACATAGTTGATGGTGCCTGACGCGTTACCTACACCAGTAAGCAGGCCGTTCGCACCACGAATAACTTCAATTTCTTCGTAGCCGTAAGCTTCAACCGATCCGGTAACAATACCCCAGTCGTTAGGCAGGCCTACACCATCAATCTGGGTGTTTTTAATTTCAAAACCACGTGCGGTGTAGTTAGTACGGTTAGTTTCCCACTCTTCTACATTGATACCTGGTGCTAGCTTTAGTGCGTCGTTAATGTTGAACGCACCGAACGACTGCATAAGGTCTTCAGAAAGAATACTGATAGACTGAGGAGTTTCACTGATTTCCATGGTTAAGCCAGTTGCACCGCGGCTAACACGGTTTTGGCGAACACCTACAATACGAATTTTTTCTACGTCTGCTTCTTTAACTTCTACTGTATCGCTTTGAGTTGTTTGCGCATTTACCGACAAAGCAAACGCGATAGGCGTTAGTGCAAATAAACTGCTTAGTTTCATGGTTTTCTCTGTTATTTGGTTATGAAGGGTTAAGAACTTTACGGCGGGGGAGTATAAGATAAATTAAAGCTAATTTAAATGATAATTATTGCTATTTAAGTTTATAAAAAGAGATTTTACAAAGTTGTAAAGGTAGCTGCGTTTGTGGGAATGCGATAATCTGTACCTCAGATCAGGGAGGCATCGACATTTTGACTAGCAGTACAAAAAACACCATTAAGCATTACAGTGAAAAAGCGCAGCATTACTTCGACTTATACAATTCGGTTGATGCTGAAAGTGTGCACACTGATTGGAAAGCATCTTTACAGCAAGCTGAAGTAGGCTTTGCGTTAGACGTAGGCGCTGGCAGTGGCCGCGATGCAAATTGGTTAGCCGAAAAAGGATGGAAAGTAATAGCTGTAGAGCCTGCAAATGAGCTAAGAAACCTAGCACAAGCCAATTCACATAACAGTGTTACATGGTGTAACGCCAGCTTACCTGCGCTTACCGCCCTACCCCAAGCGCCAAAAACATACGACCTAATATTGCTTTCAGCGGTATGGATGCACTTGCCTAAAGATGAAAGGCAACCCGCATTAAAAAGGTTAGCAGAATTGCTTTCAGAAAATGGAGCAATGATTATTACTTTAAGGCATGGGCCATCATTTGATGAAAGGGAAATGTTTGAAGTGTCAAAGGATGAAATTAAGAAAATTGCGAAAGCCAATAGTTTAAGCCTTTTAGATAGCTCTAAAGTGCCATTAGAGGATTCCTTAAATAGAAAATCGATAAACTGGGAAACTATGATCTTAGGGAGCTCTATTAGTGAGCAAAACTAACGACTTCATTTCGCTATTAAGAAATACTACGAACTCCTACAAATTCCTTTTTCTAAAATCACTGGTAAGTAGAATAAGAGATGATGAAAGCCATATAGAAATATCGGACTTGACGACAGATATGCTGGTACTGGCTTGGTACCCTAATCAGTTTTTTAAATTGTCTTTGGGTTCACAAGATAAAATTGCTGAAATATTTAAGAACCAAGGCTTCAAATATGAAGACGATATTCCGTTTACCTCTCCAGAATTCGAGAAAAATCTCAGGAAGCAATTAGAGAAAGACTTAGATGCAACTTCGATTTCAAAGTTAGCGGCTTATGTACAATATAGGCTGCTACACCCTTTTTTCGATGAAGACCTACGAGGAAAGCCGGATTATCAAAAAAATAAAATGATATTTGAAATGGCAGCCAATCGCTATGATTCACGTCAACCAGTTTACAATATCAGTATTGATAGAAAATCTGTAAGAGTGCACCCTGAGTGGTCAACGTATATAAAGCGAAATGGCCAGCTACTCTTACAGTATATAGAGTTCTTTTGGATCGAATATCTGCAGAAGAATAACCCTAATATTCCTGGCATCATAAACAAATCATGTCCACCCAAAAACCGTAACTCTTTGGCTACTCAAAAACGATATTGGGAGCAATACGCTTTACTCAATGACGACCCCAAGTGTATATATTCTGAAACTAAACTTCGTAAAGGTAATATTTCGCTAGATCACTTTTTACCTTGGACTTACGTATGCCATGACAGAATCTGGAACATTGTACCTACTATCGGCCCTGTGAATAGCAGCAAAGGAAATAGGCTGCCATCTATTGAAAGATATTTGGATCGGTTTACAGCAATCCAGTATCAAGCGATGAAAGTTAACTCAAAAAGTAACTTCGAATGGCCAAAGCTAGAATCAGAGTTACTTTTGGACTTGGGCCTTTCGACAACAACGGAGCTCTTCGATGACTGTACGTTTCAGACACGTCTGAAAACCACAATTGAGGGACAGTATAGATTGGCTACACAGTTGGGTTTCGCACAGAACTGGGTTTATAACTAGGTTATGTAGACGAATTGCCTATGAAAATGTACTGCTCTCGAGATACCAAAGCGATACTTAAAATCAGTGACAGTAATTTGATGCACCTACGCGAGCGAGGTGGTATTGCCTATGAAAAACTAGGTCGAGCATTCTTCTACTCTTTACCTGCTGGACATTCGGTACTTGCCCACCCGCTAGGTCAAAGCTTATTAAACTGGTACAAAAGCAAGCATGACTTTTTAGAATCTAATGAGCCTATTATTGATAGCTCGATACTCGCACTAGAAGAATTGGTCGGTGAAGTACTTTTACCTATCAACCGCATACTAGGAAAACCAATAATTACTTATGGGTTCACTTCTTTCCCTCTGAAAAAGTTTATACAGAAACTATCACCCACCGGCACTGCACCAACACTCGACCAGCACTCATCTCACGAAACTAATAGTGTGGGTAAACAAATATGTAGTAGAGGTGGAGCTGCATGTGATTTTTTTGTAGAAGGTATGGCAACTTCCGATATCGTACGTTTCATCACGCAAAGGCTAAATTACGATCGTATTTACTATTATGATAATCACAGGCCAGTTCATGTCAGTATTCATTTAACCGAACCGCTTAAACATTTACAGATTATGTGTGAAAGCGAAAATGGTAGACGTTACCCTGGTAAAAAGGCATTTGGTGATCAAGCCGCAATACTGGCAGAGGATTTGTAATGGACGCAGCTATATTTAAAACACTAGTTGGTGAATTGAAAATTGGGAAGAAGCTTCCAGACGCCATTTATGTTCATAAGAGCACATTGCCGCAATTACCCGACAAATTACGAAACGTTGTTCTGGCTATAGGTAAGGCACTTAAAATTCCAAGGGAACAGTGGAATTTAATAAAATTATCTAGGAAACAGTTTTCATTAAGCCTACTGCACTATCCTTCCTTTGAAAAAGAGTCTTATCCGGCATTGAAGCAAAGTGTAACTGTAGACCTGCAAAAGCTATCACACAAAGTAACGGACTACTCGAATTACGATAATCCACCGATTCTTCACCGCAAAGAAACTATGGTATTACCAGATCACCCACAGTATGAAGAATTTAAACAGATTACCGAAGAGGGTGAGCAAGCAGGCCTTTATGAAAACTCTCGCCATATTGGATTTCAAGCATCATGGGAGGCTTTGATAAATGCGCATGGCTACGAACTTGTAGACGGGCGTTTATTTCGCAACTCCGCACTACTGCAAAATAACGATAAAAAGAAAATAGAGCGCGATAAAACTGCAATAGTACGTTACGAGCTATCAGCCCCAATGAAAGTGTTAGCGAAGCATGGTTTCTTAGAAGGGCAGTACTCTATATTTGATTATGGCTGTGGCAGAGGTGATGACCTTCGAGAGCTTGAAGCGCATGGGCTAGATGCCCTAGGATGGGACCCAAACTTTTTACCAGACGCAGATAAAGTAAATGCAGACTTAGTTAACATTGGCTTCGTGATAAATGTTATTGAAGAAAGAAACGAGCGCATGGAAGCTATTCAAGGCGCTTGGTCTCTTACCGATAAGCTTCTTGTTATCTCGGCCATGCTGGCAAACGAAAGCTATCTCGCTAAATTTACGCCATACAAAGATGGCATTATCACTAGCCGAAATACCTTTCAAAAATACTTTACTCAAAGCGAACTAAAAATATTCATTGAGCTGAGCTTAGATGAGTCAGCCATTGCAGTAGCCCCTGGAATATATTTCGTATTCAAAGATAAGTATCTAGAACAAGATTATCTGCAGAATAGGCATAAGCGAACGCGAACTTGGGAGCAGAAATCTAAGCCTGTCGATATTAAAGAAGCCAATACACAGCTTTTATTCACCAAACACAGTGAGCTTTTTGAAGAATACTGGAAAACTTGCTTGCTGTTAGGTCGCCCCCCCGCGAAAGACGAGTTTAGTAAAGCTGACGAGTTAATAGAGTTAGTTGGCACTATGAAAAAAGCGTTTCGGCTATGTCTGAACTTTTATGGCAGTGATGACTTTAATATTGCACAACAAATGCGAACGGAAGACTTGCTGGTTTACTTCGCTGTAGGCCACTTTGGTCAAAGAAAGCCCTACAAATATCAGCCAGAGCAAACCAAACGTGACATAAAAGCCTTCTTCGACACTAACAAGAATGCACAAACGTTAGCTAAAGAACTTCTGTTTCAAATAGCAGATGTCGAGATGATAGAAGCCGAATGCTTAGAAGCTCATAACAACTTGCCTAAAAGCGTATTAGCAAAGGAATTCGAGAAACCGCACTCTTTAACTTTTCATAAGCAATACTTAGACTTACTTTCGCCACTATTGAGAGTGTATGTAAGCTCAGCATTGCAACTTTATGGTGAACTAGAAGACATCCAGCTAATTAAAATCCATATAAATTCAGGTAAACTAACACTTCTCGGTTATGCCAATTTTGAGGAAAGTAACTCTCCTACTTTGAAAGAGCGAGTTAAAATCAAAATGGCCGATCAAGATGTGGACTTTTTTGACTATATCGACGAGCATTCCGACGCTGTATTGAGTAACAAATCAGATTATATCTGTTAAAATCTAACCCAAAGTCCAGCTCATCCCTCTTTTCCCAAAGGTATATACTTTCAGCGCTCAACAATTAAATTTTACGTAAAAACAGACAAATTATTTACTTTCACATAAAATTACGTAAAATTTTTACGTAACTATCAAGGAGGGTAAATTTTGAACACTTTAGATAATGACTTCTGCTATTCCTTTCCAGCAGTCCGTGGCGTTCAAGCCGGAAGACCATTTTATATTGCAACTTGCCCTCTTCGTATCATACCGAAAATCTTCATTTACGATGAAGAAGAAGTTCCGCCAGAGTTACGCGCTCAGCGCACACTGAATAAAACTCGAATTCCAGAGATGAGTAGATATTTGGTTGATAATCCAGATGACTATGTTTTTTCAGCACTCACAGCATCAGTAGGCAGTGAAGTTTCATTTATAGAGCAAGAGAACGCACCAAATATTGGTACGCTAAAAGTCTCGATGAACACAAGCATTTTAATTAATGATGGGCAACACCGCAGAGCTGCAATTGAAGAAGCTATCAAACATAAGCCAGAACTCGGCCAGGACAATATCGCCATTGTGTTTTACATCGATGAAGGGTTAAGTAGAAGCCAACAAATGTTTGCTGATTTAAACCAGCACGCAATCCGACCTTCCTCGTCGCTTTCAACGCTTTATGATGATAGAGATCCAGGCGCGCGTGTAGCAAAATACCTCGCGAATAATGCTAAACCTTTCATTGGTTTTACTGAGATGGAAAAAGGAAGCATTCCAGTAAAGAGTAATAAGATTTTCGCTCTGAGTGCAATAAAGCATGCAACAAGAGTATTGCTAGGAAAAGGCCCCAAGGACGATATTTCAGACGACGAAAAAGAATTCGCTTTGCAGTTTTGGAACTGCATTAATGATAATATGGCCGAATGGCAATTAGTGCAGGATAAAAAGCTTGCTGTCGGTGAGTTTCGTCAGGAATATTTAACAGCACACGGTATCGCTCTTCAAGCCATTGCGATTGTTGGGAACCAACTCTTAGACTTTGCTGAAAAAGAAAGAGTAGCAACATTAGAAAAGCTTAATTCTGTCAACTGGCGAAAATCTAACCCTGAATGGGTTAAACGCGCAATGATGCACGGCAAGCTATCCAAGGCTAGCTCAAATATATTTCTTACAGCACTAGAAATTAAACGCCAACTAGGGCTTGAGTTATCTCAAGATGACCTTCAAAAAGAAAAAGATTTATTAGATTCATGACATTAGCCAAGCAATTCGATCTCGAAGACTATATTGAGTTTATCGAGCAGGAAGAGTTTTCTGGTCTGCCACTCAAAGACTACGTAGCCAACGTACAGCGCGTTTATCTACAAGACACTAGGCCATGGGTTATTGGCTACAGTGGGGGTAAAGACTCTTCTGCTGTAATGGTACTTGTTTACCTAGCGCTATTGGGCTTAAAGCCCGAAGAACGCCACAAACACGTGTTTGTCGTTGCATCTGATACATTGGTTGAAACACCTATTGTAGTAAACCATGTGAACCGCTCTCTTGAGGCGATTCAGCGAGGCGCGGCACGCGATAAGTTACCCATCACTTCGCATAAAGTCGTTCCTAAAACTAACGAAACTTTTTGGGCGAATTTATTAGGCAAAGGATATCCCGCACCTACCCGAAGCTTTCGCTGGTGTACAGAGCGAATGAAAATCGATCCAGTCAGTTCCTTTATCACAGATAAAGTTAGCCAGTATGAAGAAGTCATTGTAGTCTTGGGTTCTCGTTCGCAGGAGAGTGCTTCAAGAGCCCAAGTAATTGCAAAGCATAAAATCGATGGGTCTGATCTCGCAAAACATACAACTCTTTCCAATGCGTTTATATATACACCTATAGATATGTGGGGCGTCGATGACGTTTGGAAAATATTACGCTTCTGCCATTTAGAACAACAAGATACTCCTTATGGTGTAAAGAATAAGTGGTTCGATAAATACGAGCTTGAATGGGAAACCCCCTGGGGCGGCAAAAACCTAGTTTTGTGGAATCTATATAAAGATTCATCAGGCCAGGGCGAATGTCCGATGGTAATTGACGAAACTACCCCATCCTGTGGAAACTCCCGTTTTGGTTGTTGGACGTGTACAGTGGTAACAAAAGACAGAGCAATGGAAAGCCTTGTTCAAAATGGTGAAACTTGGATGCTCCCATTGCTAAAGTTTAGAAACATTCTTTCACGCAGTACTTCTCCAAAACTAAAGAAAAAGTATAGAAGCCATATTCGCCGGGATGGTCGATTAGCATTTAAAACACTGCGCGAAGATGGTGAAAAGATCCTGACAGACGATTACACCACAGGTCCTTATAAGCTTAAGTATCGAAAGATGGCAATGACGCTGCTACTTAGAATGCAAAAGCAGCTATCAGCTAAACAAAAAGACCTTGAATTGATTACTGTTCCGGAGCTTCACGCTGTGCGCCATGAATGGTTAAACGATCCTAATGAGCCAGATTGGGATGACTCTCTGCCAAAAATTGTTTTTGCAGAGCTTGGCTTGACATTAGATTGGAGTGTCGATGACACAAACCAATTTGGTAATGCAGAAGGCGAGCTATTAAACGAAATAGCGCCAAAGCACGGTGTCTCACCACAAATGCTGAAAAAGCTTATCGATCTAGAAACATCTATGAGCGGCCTAGTACGCCGAAGTGGTATTTTTAGCAAGATTGGCAAGCTTATCCAACAGGACTGGGAAAGCGCGGACGATATTATTGCGAACAATTTAGAATTACGGCAAAGCCAGATGCGCCAAAGTAACCATGTTAAGCAGCTAGAGCAAGAGCTGAAGCTAATTAATACTCTGCTTGAGAGGGAAGGTATTAAATGATTTTTAAGCGGCTGATACTAGAAAACTTTAGAGTCTTCAACGGATTGGAACACATTGATTTATCTCCTCGCAAAGCGGGCGTTTTCCATCAATCGGTAATATTATTTGGCGGACTCAACGGTGCTGGTAAAACGTCAATCCTAACGGCTATACGTTTGGCGCTACTCGGTAAGCGTGCTGTTAGTGATGCCATCAGTAAAAAGGATTATCAAACGTATCTGGCAGAACAAATAAATAGAACTGCATTATCTTCGGATGAAAGCACGTTTGCGAAGGTAACCTTAGTATTCACCTATACCCATCAAGGTGAGCACAAACAATATGAAATTAGCCGCTGCTGGCAAAAAAACTCTGACGAGCAACTAACATTAATCGTAAATGGTACACCTGATAACACACTTACCACTGATCAAGTTCAGTCTTTTTTAAATGAAATTGTGCCGCCTGGTATCGGTGATTTATTCTTTTTTGATGGCGAAAAAATAGCTGAACTAGCAGAAGATGATACTGGTACTTATTTGAAAGAAGCCGTACAGCGATTGTTAGGCATCGATATTCTTAATCGCCTTAGTAACGATCTGGAAATTTACCTGAAAGATAAGGGTAGCAAAGCCGCAGATCAAGACACTCTTAAAAAGATAGAAGCAGCCGAAATTGAAAAGCTCGCAGCAACTAAGGAAAGTAAAAAGTTTCAAGAAAACGCTGAACAATTCTGTGGCCGCCTTGCCGAATTAAAGCGAGATATCGCTAAAAAAGAACTTATTATTCATGAAAATGATGGTACATGGGCATCTAATAGAGCTATTGCAAATGCAAAATTAGATGCGCTGGTGAAGAAAAAGCAAGATTTACAAGCAGAACTTAAAAGTGAAGTTAATGGTACTTACCCTCTAGCGTTAGCTCCGAAGTCTATGCAAGCCTTATTAGGTCAACTTAAGTCAGATCAAAAAATTAAACAAGCCAGAGCTTTTAGCAATGAGCTAGTTGATCATCTAGACGGATTACGTGAACACTTATCTACGAATCTAGAAAAGCAAGGCGACGAAGCCTATAACGAAATGCAACGTTACTTCGGTCCAATTATCAATAAGACGGCATTGCAAACGCCTAAATTAGATATCGCTGACGGCGATTTTGCATTACTGGAAGCACAAACAGCAGATGCCAGGGTAGCAAAGTTGAACGTTGATAGGCTAAACGAAGAATTGGTGAAGGTGCAGGCAGAGTTAGACCAGTTGTCAGTCCGTATCGAGCGCGCTCCTGATGCGGAAGCATTGAATAAACTATATCAAAGCTTACGCGAGCTAGAGCAGGAACGTGATGACCTGAGCCGAAAATATATCAACCTAATGTTAAATGCTAAAACACATAAACAAATCGAGCTTGACTGTGCCAAGCGCTTAGAAAAACTCTACGCCGCATTGAAAACCAACCATTCAGCAGATAAAGCAACACTACGAGTTGACAAGAGCCAAAATGCTTTAGCAGAGTTTAAAGAAGAGCTGATCAAACTCAGAGTCACCCAGTTAGAGCAGCTGTTTATTGATGCTTACCGCAAATTGGCCAGAAAGGAAGATCTAAAGTTTTCCGCCAAAATTGACGTTGACACTTTTGATGTAAATCTGGTCGATAGCGCTGGTGTTACTATTAACCGTAAATCACTATCTGCTGGTGAAAAGCAAATATTTGCTTTTGCCATCTTAGAAGCGTTGGGCAAATTATCTGGTCGGGTATTACCGGTAGTAGTCGATACTCCTCTTGGTCGATTAGATTCTATCCACCGCGGCAAGCTGGTGCGTAACTACTTCCCAGAGGCCAGCGAGCAAGTTATTTTACTGTCTACCGACACCGAGGTAGATGAGGATTTCTACCAAGCCTTAGCATCTAAAATCTCTCATGCCTTTGAGATTGAGTTTGACCAGAAAACTCGTAGCTCAACGGTGAAAGAAGGCTACTTCTGGCAAGATAAAATACAGGAGGCAGTGTAATGCTACCGAATACCATGTGGCTAAATAAAGCCGTGGAAGATGAGCTTAAAAAGCAGAGAGAAATAACTGGCATTACGCCTAATGTAGCAGCGCGCATCGCCTTTTTTAAGTCTATTGAAGCTGGCTTTATTTACGACAAAAGCCAACAGGTCCAGTTAAACGGTACGTTAAAGCTAGATAAAGTCACCTGGCTGGGCATGACCCAGCTGGCAACAGAGTTATTGTTGAAACAGCGCTATGCGGAATTTACAGAAAAAGAGTTATTGATTGCTTGGGCCAAACACGTCGAAAAAGGGATATTTCCGCAATGATCTTGAGTGCAAATCAAATATATTGATTCATTTTCTTATAGATGAAGCCAGATGACTTTGAAACGGCATCTATTTTTTCAAAAAACTCGTCATCAAGATCTACATCGCTAAGTAATTTTAAATATACGCTCTGCGCAACAACATCTCCAAAATTAGCTTCCCCCGAATCTACCAACTTATTAAATATATCTCTCAATAACCTGAATGATGCAATCAGACCAATTGTTTTATTTAAAACTGAATCTTTATTATCTCGAGACCATGCCAACGGCCACCGTTGATTAATAGCACTGAAAAAATTAAACACATTCGCGGCAATTGCTGCATCATCCTCCTCTATAAAGCTATTTCTAAAAACCAACCGTCTGAAATCAGAGTGTTGACAGTCTGGTAAATTCTTTTCCTTTAAGCCCAGGAACTTTTTCTTTCTGCCCAAGAGTATATCCCTGTCGAAGCTGGCCTTCTTCGAGATAAGTTTAATAAGGTTTTCGACAAATGCAGCTTGAGTCAATAATTCACCTTCTATCCCTTGTGTTTTAACTCCCAACCTTTTAATACGTTTGTGAAACGGAGAATCACTCTTACCATTCAACAGCACCGCTATTTGATGTGCCGTCCTATATGGACTCCTTGCAAGCGCCAGTGATTCTAAATCATAAACTAAGCTTTTATTAACTTTAGTCTGACTCTGATTCACCATTGTAAAAACTTGGGCTTGGGTATGGAGATCGGCCTCAACAAATATCGTGACCAGTAGCTCAAAGTTTTCTTGATCACCTTCTCTGTTGGTATATTTTCCATTCGTGCCATCAAACCCAGCCAACCTATGCTGACCATCCAAGATTTTAGCTATTTTCCCTGATTTATCTTCATCATATTCAATTGTTAAAAGCCTTTGGCCTAGAGAAACAAACTTCTCGGGAACCGCAATAATGATTGAGTTGGGAAATGTTGCATCAACTGATCTCACATATTCTTTAATCTTTTTAACTCGAGATTTATTAAGACTTCGTTGAATTCCTAAATATGTACCAACACCGTCTTCAGACTCATTTTCCATTGTTCTCACGTCAGTAAATGATATGTCATATAAATCACTTGCATTCATGACACAGCAGTAGAAATCACCAATCGGCTGCCTAACACTCAAGTAAGAAGTTTCTATTTTTTTCATCAGTTCCGCCCTAACTTCTTATCTAATTCATCTTGCAACTGTTCCATCTCCTCAGCACTTTTCTTTTGAATATTACGCATTGCTAATTTATGATTTGGCCATATGCTGTAATACCATATAAGAGACGTTAATATGACGACTGAATAACTTACAAAATTTAGTGTTTGCTCACTTATCTTCATGTTCTGGCCTATAACGGCCTCAATTCTTAGCGTTATAAATAAAAATGCACCGGCTAAAAGAACAGCGCAAAAAATATAAAATAGTAATTCCTTGAATAAACCCTTCACACCATCACCAAGTCTATTAACAATATATGGAGCGAGAAAAGCTGCAGTGTAGATGAATACTTCACCACTCCTAAAATTCGACTTGAATGAATCAATATAACTCTCATTGCTCCATGTAGCCTGAACTAGGGCTGATAATAAAATAGGAGAAAGCGAAAACATTATTGTTATCATGAACTCTTTTGAAACAAGCAAAAACTGCAACAGCCAAGGGGATGCCGAATCTACTATGAAATTACACATATAATTTAAAAAGCGCATAAACAACTCATAGATGTTACAAAAAAAATCTCGCATTAAGGTACCCTTTGTGCAATAGGTTTCATTGCTTCCTTATTCAACACAACAATTATTAGATTCTGACTAAAGTTAATAATATCCTACAACCGTAACAGCTTGTTTTATTATTTCCCTACAGTCTATCTAGTACCTAATTTACCCACTTTTAAGTGCTTAGCCGACTGCACTAATACACCGCTTGAATTAGCATGCATACCTACAGATATACACTCTCCCTTTTTCAGCTTTGATAACTCCGTCAGCCAGTATTTTTTATCAGAACCCGGTACTGCCTGCTCTAATAACTTGGCGTAGGTTTGCACTTCTGTCATAGCGGGTGCAAAGAACAACTTATGCGAGGCCTGGAATAACCGATCTTGTTCGTCTTTACCAAGGTTACTCATGGTTTGGGTTGCAAGAATCAGCGAAATCCCGTATTTGCGGCCTTCTGTGAGCATTTTGCCGAGAGGACTCTCTAGACGATGGTCCAGGTTTTGTACTTCGTCCAGTACTATTGGCAAAGGTGAGTTTTTATCTCCATGCAAACAAGCGTAGGAGTACAGATCCCACAAAATAAACTCCACCGCCGCCAACCAAACATTACGCGATAGACGCGCCATTTGAATAAGCCGACACACTGAGTCTTTCGATTGGTAAATGTCGTTCCAGCCATCTGTGTCGTCAAAAGCAAAGATATTAGCTTTGACCAATGGCAACAGCTTGTTAGCGACCTTAACACCGGTTTGATCGTAATTCTCCAAGGCTTGCAGCATATGCTCAAAGTTATACTGCTCGCCATAGGTTTCTAGTCCCTCTTCAATAACCCGGATTAAGGTTGGCAACTGCTGATCGCCAATGCTGGAATATACTGATTTAAATACCGATGCTACCCGTGTTGCGACGTCGTAAGCTTTATCGGTCAACTCAGTTCCCGCTACGATGTTCTTCTGTTTTTCAAATGGGTTTAATTTTAATGGTTTATCGGCAATTAAATCTGTTCTAGGTTTTACACTGTCAATAAATTCCGACTCTAGATGCTCAGGCAAGAAGCCATTGGTGTAGTCAACCACCATAGAGTTAATGGAATGCTTCGCCAACTCCATCAGCAAACCCTGAATACAGTAGGTTTTACCCTGGCCAGAGTTACCGAAAATTATCAGATGGCGGTTAGCCAGATCTTTATGGCCAAATTCCCAGTAAATAGCATCTTGCGTTTTAGGCGAATGGCCAATTAACACCCGGCTGTTGTTTAGTTTATCCGCCAAAGGCACATAGTTAGACTCTGTCTGAGCAACTTGGTTGCTTAGGGTTGATTCTGGCATGTGGCTATACGGATAGACAATAACGTTGTCTGATTCGACGTTTACTTGCGGCTTCTCGTCTTCATCCTCATCAACAGCTTCTGTAGTCCACTCTATAGCAACTGGCGAGCTTTCGCCTTGCAGAATGAATTTGTCATCAATAAAACCCAACGCTTTGCTATTGCAGTCGGCCAGCAAGGTTTGCATTGGCGTGCTAACAAACTTCGCTTGATAGCCACTGGGCAATTTTATCTGGAGAATGTTTCGCTCTAGATCGTACTGCTCATTGCAGTAATCCCCTTCGATAAAGGCCAACACAAACCCTTCAGGGTATCCGTCAATATTTGCCAGGGTGTAATCTCCCTGTAACCACCATTCGCACTCGTCCTTTAATTTGGAGAAATACGGTTTTGCATATACCTGATACAACTCGTACTTATCTACCTGCATAAAAATTTGCCGGATAAATAAACCTCGGTATAAATGGCCGGCTAAATCTGACCGGCCAAATAGCTGCTCAACTAGATAGCGTTTTAGCTCTTTGGCCTGGCGTACACCCTTGTCGTGTTTTTGCTTTTTACCTACTTTAACTTCAAGCGGTAGCAAATACATTTGCTGCTGTTTAAAGCCAACGAACAACACATCGTCCGAAATGGCGCCCTGGCGCACGCCCTGTGAATAACGGCTAAAGTCAGCGTCACTCATTTTCAAGCCAATGTTACCAGCTACACGTAGCATCTCAGCTACGCTAAGTGGCACCCAGGTAATATCGCTATGATAAAGCAGGCAATTAACGTATTTGTAAGCGGCGATAATGCTTTTTTTCTCCCTCCGTTCATTGTCGGGTAGGGTGAGCATTTTTAAGAGCCATTCACCGTTAAAAGCATTAAACTCATCAATCAATCCCTGGTTACCTTGTGCCAGAATTTGATCATAAAAATCGCGCCGTTTGGTGACTGTGATGGCGTCATAGTTTGCAGAATTGGTGTAGTTATCCGAGTAATGAATTAATACCGCATCCTTTTGGCTTTTGAAAAACTTCAGGGTAACTTTAGGATCAATGATGGTGGTCCAGATACTGTCTTCATACACCGCTCCTAACAGTTGCTGCAGTTGATTTGACACTTTAAGTGCCAGACTACTGGTTTCGCTGTATTTTTCCCCCAACCAGGCGGCTTTACACAGGGCACTATACTTTTGCATCACTCGCAGTTGCAGTGCGTCGTCCAGGTTAATTTTTGCCAGGCCAGCAGTAGTGAAGTAATCGGATTGTTCATCGTAAGATGTCTCACCCGCAAGTAAACCATGGCAGGCAATGCCGCTCTTCTCGGCCATAATGTCTACCGGTGATTTCATTACTGGAGTGTTGTTTCTGACAAAACTTAAATGGGCATAATTAAAGCTGTCGCCAGCCTTTGGTAACCGGAATTTGCTGTAAGTAATTCGCCGGCGCAACATATCAATAGCGCTATCAGCATCGTCTTTGTTAGCTGTAAGTTCACATAGCTGCTTTACTTCGGCTAAGGTTTCCGCATCAGCAACTTCATCAAAGTAAGTATGCTGTAGCTGCTCATCATACAAGTTGATATGGATCCGGCTGGTTTGCTCAGGTTTGCTTTTTTTAAAGTACTCTACCAGCCCCAATAACATTTCTTTGTTGTGGCCATTATTAACGGAGTTAATTAATAGAGTGTCTTTTTCGCCGCTGGCAAATAACGTAGAAAACGCCTCAACAAACTCTTTAGTTTTATCCCTTACCAGTCGTTGAATGTAGTCCAGCTGTGTTTGTCTGGACGGTACCACCTGCAGCCACATCGGGTTTTCTTTAACGACCTGGCTGTAGCTAAAGTCATGGTAATTATGCCAGTTAAATGGCAATAAACCCTCGGCATTTAACCGACGCATTGTTGGAGATGGCAGCGTTTTAAAGGATTTAGTGTCATCCGCCTTCATTGCATCGCTTAGCGAGGCGAAATAAGCTAGGTTTAAAGGGTGGTACGGTGTTAAATATTCTTCGTTTTCAATCTTGGCAAAGCCAATATTGATCAGTATTTGTTCTTCGACACTTAACAACCGTGTGGTTTGAATTTGTTGTAGCGCCGAAATGTAGTTATTTACCAGCCGCTTGATAATGGCTGCAATGTCCCCTCCAAAAGCGGACAGACTTAGTAGCGTCCGCTTGGTGTTGAGATAAGTAAATAAGTTAGTGTAGTCGGCGAATAAATCTGGATACGGCTTAGCTAAATCGTCTACGTAGATAGCAGTGCGCCCTGCGACGGCGTCCGACAACAATTGCTGTTGTAATAATTCAGCCTCAGCTTTCAGTAACTTTCGATGCTCAGTACGCGGTTTTAACTCTTTACCATCCAGCGATACCTTCCCGTTTAATGGGTTAAACACGCCATAGAAATCGTTGTTAAATAAGCGCGTATGTAGATCTTTGTCTAAAAGCAATGGCAAAGACAGGGAGTCTGATGACACCGCCCCTTCGACATCAAACTGTAAAAGGTGTTCGCCGCTTCGAATGTTGAAGTGTAAACGGTCAGTGGCATTAACCAGAGTTTCATAATCTATCGAACCCGTTGCGTTTACATCAAACTCTTGTCCATTTTCTGTCATCGTTACCGCAGAGCCACTCTCGGCCAGCTGCATAGCTGTAACATCGGTTTGCAGGACAATTTTTCTTTTAGCTGGTACTAACATAAAGTTAGTCGCAAAACCCGGTACAAAAAAAGCGCCTGCAGGTAACAACAGTACTCGATAACGGTAATTTTCTTGTGGTTTGCTGCGCTTTAATTCAAGACTAAAAAAGGTGGGGCTACCACTAAAACTGCCAGAGACCTCAATCACATTGCGCTTGTTCGAGCGCTTATTTACCGTAACAGAGATGTTTTTATCTTGCGGCCTAAGTTTGACCTGGTCATCTTTGATTTGACCATTAATAAAACTTAAATTCAGTTTGAAATTCAGCTCAGCTTCGAGGATTTCAATGATAAAGTATCGCTCTCTGGCGCCTGCGCCGCTATCAGCTTTCGCTCCTGGGTAAACCTTATGGCCGAAATCGACGCTTTCGCTCTCCAGCTCCAACAGATTTTCTCTGTTTTTCTGTTGCTCTATTTTGCATTCGCCGTAATCCAGCGTACTGCGCCAGCTTACCAGGTCGCCATCAGAGAAATGTTGCTTGATAAACTTTTCACTGAAATCCAGCTCTTTCAACTTCTCATGTAGTTCGGACGGATACTGCTCTACTAAGTGCTCAATTTGCTCTTTTAGCTTTTTATTTTCAGTCAGACGTTTGTCAATGGCAGCAGCATTATCCCAGCCGCCAATTGCCGGGTCGTTCAGCAAGTTAAGCTCTTTAAATTCGATATGACCATCTTGCACAGCATTGTAAAGATCACGAAAACCAAACATGGTCGCGCCGTCGGCAAGGATCGAATCGAACTGATGATCCAATAGTGCTTCTGAAATTGTTCGACTTGCAGCGTGAGGCTCAATCATATCTTTTAGCGCGTCACGGATTACAGCAGGATTCCATACATCATGCTCGGCCAGACAAAGATTGCGCGATGAGTTATTAAGTGTGTCCAGCGACGAGTTATGGATAATAAGCAAAATGCTGTTTTTTAATTGTCCCTGTGAGGTAGAAACCAAGTCTCGCAGTGTTGAAATATAGCTATCGGTAAAACCCACGCCACGCTCTGCATGTAAAACTGGAATAACCTGATAACTACCGATCTGCAAGTACGGCAAGTATCTGGATTTTTGCTCAACCACGACCTCAAGCTCTGCCACTGTCTGCCTGATAAAGGCCTCATACAGCAGTAAACTATTTGCGTCATCCGGGGAGCGAAAATGAATACGTTCACCAATACGCAGATTTTGCACCGCCCAGTTACAAAAGCGTGCTACCAAAAAATCCTCATATTGTCGCTTTGACATACACTGCATCCCCACTATCACTTAATCGCTCAACATTACCCAGCCGCTCATAAAACTCTACCAAGGCTGTTTGGCTTTCCCGGTCGAAAAAGACACCACGCATTTGAAATTCAATAATTAACTCGTGTAAACGCAGTTTACCTTGCTCGCCAATAGCCAAGTTGGTGAGTAATAATAAGTATTCCTGATCAATTACAAATACTTTGCCTGCACTGCCCCGAGTGCGAGTAAAGTTGCTGCATAACGCTGACTTGGTGAAATTGATAAATTTATTACCGGCGGCAGAGCGTGTCTCACCCTTATTAAACTGCCGTTTTGATAAATCGAGTAGTGCTAATATGGCTTCATCTACTGTTGTGATATTTGCTGGATCAAAATTAAGATCTCTGTCTGCTGCGAAAGCCACTGCATACTTTACCAATCTGCTTAGAACATCATCGGTTAGTTCTGGGTACAAGGCCCATAGCGGAAGTATACCCGGTTCTTTTTCTTGTAAAGACTCGTTCATTGCCAGCACCGGAAATAAAGACTCTATACCTTTCTCAACCTGCTTACAGCCACGCTCACGCAGCATGCTGCGCTCTTTGCTGGCCTTTTCGTTATCTAGTATAAAATAACAGTCTTTGAGCTTTTGCGGCTCACCATCCTTCCAGCTGTTTATCGACAATGCTATCTGGCAGGTGTAAATAAAAACGTAAAAACGCAAAAGGTGAGAAAGGTGGGCCAGAAAGTAATGTTGTTTGCTCAGCAAGTAGTGTAAATCAGCCCTAAAAACCTCTGCCAGTGGTGGTAGGTAAGGTAATAACGCTTGTCCCTTAATCGCAGATTTTTCTGGCTTAAATTCGGCTTGAAAAGCAGTGCGAATTTCTTTTTCAATAAAGTTTAGCTTCGCATCGGCAGGTGGCTTCAAATGCAAAGTATCGAGTAAGGTCATTAGTACATTGACGATACGGTTTGCTGGCGCCGGATTCGCATCTTCAGACCAACTGCCGCTAAATATCTGCATTTCCGGAGCAATATTTTTAATGCTGTATTTGGAGAAGTAAATTTTCTCAACCACATCCCACATTGCTGGGTCGCTTAGTTTATTTATAAAATGTTCTCTACAGCGCAGTTGAAACTGCGCGAGTTTTTTGTCATTTGCAGAAATTGAAAATAACTCGCTGACAAAGAAGCGGTTCACTATT
The DNA here is from genome assembly GCF_041414725.1 of Alteromonas sp. DY56-G5. NCBI lineage: Bacteria > Pseudomonadati > Pseudomonadota > Gammaproteobacteria > Alteromonadales > Alteromonadaceae > Alteromonas > Alteromonas sp. DY56-G5. Next base: position 20,002 of record NZ_JANHZQ010000026.1, read on the forward strand.
TCCCAATCAAATTCGTTACTTTTATCGCTGCGGGCAGAGATGGGGAAATAGGTTGCCGCACTATTAATTTGAGGCTCTAAATTCTGAGCTAGTGGCATCTTGTTATAACTCCTCTGCTTCAATATAGTCGTCATCCTGGCTGAACTTATATTGCGCAGACTCTGAACTGATCAGTAATTCGCTGGACTCGCGGGCAATAAGGGCGATTTTACTGGCAACTTCATTAAGCAGAATAACTGCACTGCGGTCATTCTTGCTCGGCCGATATCCGGCATTAATCCGATCGAGCAACTCAAACAGGTTAATGTTGACCTCAACGGCTAACAATTCCCCCCCGACTTTTAGATGAGCAAAAAAAGTATTTGGTTTAATCGACTTATTGGCTTTAATTGCTGCGATATCAGGCTTTATATCGAGCTGTGCCGCTATTTTGTAGTTTTCAAGTTGCGCTACCAGAAACTGCTTGTTAGAAAGTTGCGGTGCATTACGGTTGATATACAAGCGAAGCGCTGATATCAACTTTTTATTATAAAAAACTTTGAGCTTTTCCCGACACGTTAGCGTGTCTTCAAAAAAAACATGCACACGATAAACATCGAGATAATCGCTAAGTAGGTGTTGTACAAAGTCTCGCTGAAACTGTTTAGTGAAATTAGCTTCCAATTCACTATTTTTAAGTATGTAAAATAATCTGATATATGACTTTGGATTCGAAAGGCTAGGAAGATCATATTTTTCTGCGACTTCAGTGCAGAACAAATCAAATTGCCTATTTTCCAATTTAAGATCTTCCGCCATTAAAAAGCGGTCAATCACTTTTGTGCGTAGTAATGCTGGGTCAAACTCAACTAACTTATCAGCCAGCTCATTGTCGCCACCGCTAAATAAGTTATCGAACAAATAGCCAGCACCAGTAAGCAAATGATAGACAAAATCTAAAAGACCCCTTGCAGTAAGAAATTGGTCTCGCACCAAACGGGCTTTAAACAGCAACTCAACGATTACGTCCTGCACTTCAGGCAAGCACATTAGGCGGTAATTTATTACCATGCGTTGGCTTTCGGCATCTAGTTGGTTAGCGCTCTCTCGCTGATAGATTTTGAACAATAATGAATCAGGTGACGTAATGCGAGCCATAACCTTGCGAGCAAAATCGGCTTGGACTCCGTTTGGGGTAATCTCAAATTTCGGATAATCTTCAAAGCTAACAAAGGTAAAACCAGCCACTTCTGTCTTATTATGCTGGAAAGCCTTGATTGCTGACTTAAAAAGCGTATTTCGCCCTTCTTGCTCGTAATTGCCCAACATGCCGACATTAATACCCACGACTAAAGAAAACTTACCTTGCTCAAATTCGTCAAATAGTTTATCGAGGGTTTGGACGGCATTTTCATGTGGATCAAAACTGTGGGTTGCATCGAGATGGAAGCGAACATGCTCCTCAGCTTGATCGATAGTATTAACCAACAACTCAGACTTACCATCTCCACTGCTACCGCATAAGAAAAAGACTTGTCGAGGTCGATCATTTAATAAAGATATGACCTCTTTAACTTTTTGCTCAATTGGCATAGTTACGTACAGATCCTTTTTGACCTTGTCTAACAAGTTATTCAGATCTGGATATTTATTTTCAGTAGAAACTGCGTAAGGGGAAGATTTAGACAATACGCTTAAAACGTCAATAAAACGCATCCTACATCCTTATAGTTAGTCTTTAGTCTAGTAAGTTAACATTAATAGTTTCAGCAAGACAATGGAATTCGTCAACAGATTGGTATAATTAGCCAATCTTAAGTATTTAAGTAAACCACTTGAATATAAGCATTTTTCTTACATCAAATAACGTTACTCCTACTATCTATCACTTATTTTCGATGAGACTGTGAAAACCCTCAATCGCCCTATCAGAGCTTTCATCATTGTCGAAATAAAGCTGGCTTAGTCAGCTTTTCTTTATTTGGTATGTCGCACTGGCAAAGACTAGCGCTTCTTTAAAACGACTGAATTCTTCATCGGACACCTCACGCTGTGGTTTTGCCACCCGCTTTTTTAACACGCTAATCATTGGCGCTAATTGAGTTTATAATACCGGTTAACCAGTTTTTGAATTACATCGACCAACTTGAGTAGAACATGGCCCATAAAGTACGTTATAAGTTTAAAGGTGTGGCAAAAGAGATAAATTTTTCTTACAGCCGCCATCAAAATATGCATGAAGCCGTGGCCGAAGCTGAGGGAATAGATCTTTCCCAGTTCCTGCAAACTGAACAGCAACTTGCCGCTATCAGTAAAGACAAAAAAACCGTAAGAAACTTCAGAGATACCGAATTTGCAAAAATGGGGTTTTCTGATTTGTATTTTTTAAAAAACGGGCAAGAATGATGGTTCCGCCCTTTCAACACATACTAGGCCTTTGAACTACTTTGCTTTTGGGGATTAACGGCCAAACCTTAAAAAATGGAGGGCTTGATAGTGTTCGAACCTCTGCCCCCGGAGTGCAAAGCCACCAATCAGCGCTTTATGGGTTACCCCTAACCAGCCCATGAAAAGCCTCAATCGCCCTATCAAAGCTTTCGTCATTATCGAAATAAAGCTGACTTAGTCGGCTTTTCTTGATTTTGTATGTCGCGCTGGCAAAGGCTAGCGCTTCTCTAAAGCTGCTAAACTCTTCGTCGAACACTTTAAACACCTCGCGTTGAGGTTTTGCCACCCGCGTAATACTCCCATTCACTTCATAATCGAACCCTGCAAATTGAAGACGGGAAAGGGTTTCTTTGCCTAATCGCATGCCGCCTTTTAGGCTTATTTGAAATGCCGCGTCCATTTCTTCAATCTCTTCCTTGCTCCAGTGGTTAAATACCCCAATTGCCTTTTTGTACTTTTCCGCCAACCGCTTTTTTAACACCGTTATTCTGGGTTCTAGCGTGGCGTTGTTTTCATTTTTTAAAAGGTCAGTGCATTCGTTGCATGAAGGTACGGTAACAAAGTCGGCCTGTAGATGTCCGTCTTGCCAGTCGTGAATGAATTTTATGGGTGGAATAAAGTCTTGCCGTGCAGCTTCGCAGCCGCAGTAAATGCAGCGATTAAAATCAGCCGAATGTACCGCGTTTAGTGGCTGATAGAATTTCTGATAATTCTTAACTGACATTCTGCTACATACGTAAAGTTGAAAGGGTGCAAACGGTGATTACAGTACCACAGTCGCTTTTTTAGGGTACGCTAATTGTGCTCAGCTAATACAAACGCCGCCCTTGTGCGGCGTTTGTTTCATTCAGATACGATAAAAGCTACAACCGCGACGGTCTACTGTGCGGGTCGCCCTCAACGTGGCCTTTTGGCGGTCTTTGTTTAGGCTTTGCGGCAATAGGTGTTTCGCCATCACTCTCTTCGCCCTCTTCATCAATATCCCATGTGCCTTCTTCGCTCCACGGGTCGTCGTCGGGGAATTCCCCTATATTGATTTCTTTTACCGAGTAATCGGGCTGGTAACGCATGTCGTAATTGGCCGCCCGCACTATGGCAATACATAACATTAAGGCTACAGCCAATAGCGGAACGCCCCCTATTATCGACGCCGTTTGAAGCGTTTCTAATCCACCTACAAACATAAGCACTATAGGCATAAACGATAACGCGAAAGCCCAGAACAAACGGTTCCACCGCAATGGCTCTTCGTCTACTTCTTTTTGCACTACAGCTGCCAGAATGTAAGAAATGGAGTCGAAGGTAGTTGCGGTAAAGATTAGCGCTAACAAGGTGAATACAAAAATGACTATGTAGTCCAATGGCAGCGTGTGTAGCATGGCGAAAATCGCGGCCGTAGGGCTTTCTTGGTTAAGAATACTCACCACGTCTAGCTCACCCGAAAGCTGCAAATACAAGCCATAATTCCCCATTACCATGAAGAATAAAAAGCAGCCCATGGTGCCGAAGAACATGGAGCCCGCCACCATAGTGCGAATGGTTCGCCCCCTTGAAATACGCGCGATAAATAGCCCTACGCTTGGTGCAAATACCAGCCACCATGCCCAGTAGAATATGGTCCAGTCTTGAGGGAAATGCGTGTTTTGAAAGCCATTAAATTCAGCAAAAGGCTCTAGCCAGGTAGCCATTTTAATGATGTTGCTAAGTACTCGGCCCAAAGCATCTAGGCCGGTATTGGCCATAAACAACGTAGGTCCCACAACAAATATAAATAGTAGCAACCCTATGGCCAGCCAAAAGTTAATGTCTGACAGCAGCTTAATGCCCTTCTTTAAACCTACATACGCGCTGTAGCCAAAGATAGCTGTACAGGTTACAAGCACCAGAACTTGGGTAGTAAGCGATTTAGGTACGCCGAATAGTTCGTGCACCCCTTCGTTGATCATAGGCGCAGCCAAACCTAACGTGGTCGCCCCGCCGCCTAACATTCCGAAGATAAAGCTGATGTCGATAATTTTACCCAGCCAGCCGTGAGCCATTTTCTCGCCAATAACCGGCATGAGTGCTTCAGAGATTTTAAGTACGCTGTGATTGCGCACATAGTAGAAGTACGCAATAGGTACGGCGGGAATGAGGTAAATTGCCCAGGCAAGCGGGCCCCAGTGGAAGATACCGTAGGCTGCAGCCCATTTTGCGGCTTCGGGGGTTTCGCCTTCTATGTGAAACGGCGGCGCTTGGTAGTAATACACCCACTCAATCATTGACCAGTACAAGATAGACGCCCCAATACCGGCACAAAACAGCATAGCTGCCCAAGATACGGGCGAGAACTCAGGCTTTTCTTCAGGCTCGCCCAGTTTTATTTGGCCGATATCGCTGAACATGATGTACACCATGAACCCACCAGCGCCAACACCAAGCAAGAGATATAAAACACCAAGTTTACTGGTTACGAAGTCTTTTGCGGCTGCCACCCACTGTGCGCCTTGGTCCGGCCAAATAATTAGGGGAATGGTGACAGAGAGAAGAAGAATAAGAGAGCCAAAAAAAGTGGGCTTGTCGATTACGCTAAACGCGCCTTCCTGTTTAATAATGGCCTTGGAGGAGGCCGCATCTCGGGTATTACTACTCATACACGATCCTTTGTTTTGTTTTTATAGATGCTTTATACGTTTGGCTTTAAACGGGCGATCTTAAAAAACAGTTTATCAGAATTGTGTTAGCTATTGGGCTGCTTCAAATCGGTGTGCGTTTATTCATTCGTGCTTTGGTTGTTAGCATGCCCATGCCCAATGCGGCCATGGTTACCGCAACAACGCCGTTTAGATAGTTGAAGAACGCATAGGGCACATAATCGAGCACGTCAACGCCAAGGGTGGCAGAGTAAAACGCACCAGCCGTTGTCCACGGAATAAGGCCTGTGGTCATAGTGGCACCTTCTTCTACCGACCGAGATAGCACAGCGGGGTCAAGGTTCTGCTGTTTATATTTCGGTTTAAACAGCTGGCAATTCAAAATGATGGAGATATAGGCCTCGCCCATGGCCACATTGCCTAGAAAACCAGACGCAATGGTCACGGCAATTAGGGTTGCTGTGCGTTTTACCCGTTCAATAATGCCTGTCAGTAACGCAGCTAGAAAGCCGGCACCGTGCAGTATGCCGCCCAATGCGATTGCCATTAAGGCGAGGAGCAACGTCCAGCTCATACTGCTAATACCGCCTCGTCCTAGTAAGGCATCTAAATTTGCGATACCCGTATTTTGAGGGGTGTTTTCCCACAACGCGTTGAGCACGCTAATGGTATTGGTGTCTTGATAGAAAATAGCGATGATAACGGCAAGAAGAATACTGCACGACATGGTTACTTCAGCCGGCACTTTCTTGATGCTCATTACCGTAAGCAACACCAGCGGTAACAGTGTTATATAGGGTGCAAGGTTATAGTGACTGGCGAGTGCTGCTTTTATTTCAATTATTTCGTTAACATTTAAGTTTTGGTTTGCGTAGCTAAAGCCAATTACCAAGAAAATTACTAAAGTTAGAAGAAAGCTAGGCAGTGTAGTTAGCAGCATGGCGTACATATGCCGATACAGGTTGGTACCCGCGCTCATGGATGCGAGGTTGGTGGTATCAGACACCGGGGACATTTTATCGCCAAACGTCGCGCCACATACCACCATGCCTGCCACAATGGGCAGTGGTATGTTCATGGCAGCGCCAATACCCATCAGCACTACACCCATAGTGCCCACCGTACCCCACGATGTGCCTGTAGCTACCGACATTACCGCACACAAAATTAATCCCACCGCAAGGAAGATACTGGGGTTTAGCCAACTTAAACCGTAAAAAATTAGCGTTGAGATAGTGCCGCTTTGCATAAAGCTGGCGATAACCATACCAATGAGGATAAAAATATAGATTGCTGGCATGGCCCGGGTTAATGCGCTGGTCATTAAATCGCGGATTTGTAGGTATGTGTATCCCAAACTAAACGCGTTAATACCCACCCACAGTAAGCACATAAATATAAGTGCGTGTAGGCTAATACCTAGGCCAAACAACCCTCCTGCTATTAGAGCGACAATAACGCTAAAACAAACCAGTGACTGAGCAAAACTAGGGTTACGTAAAGTCTGAGGCGACATGAAGGGCTCGTTGATACGGTAGAAAAAATAAATGTAGTGAAAAACAGTATAACGACTTTGCTATGCGTTGGAATGACTTTGAAGTTGAATAGGCTTGAAATAAGCCCAGTGCTTTAGAAAGCAATGGCCCGTTCAGCCAACAAGTGCTGCCTAAATGAGAAAACCTAACCAACAATTTCCTCTTAATACGCCATAAATGGCGCTTTAAAACTTTAAACGCCATTTATGGCTAATTAATTGACACTTCATAATAAATAGCCATACTTAAATAATCACGTCACTAATGGCTATTTTTGGTGTTTTATGGACAAGGTTGAATATACGAAAAAACTACTTGGTAACCTCGTAAAGCAAGCGAGAGCCGCTTCTATGGATCAAGAAGAGTTAGCGCTTAGAACCGGTATTAGCAAAAATACTGTTAGCAGGTTAGAGCGAGGAAAAGGCATAAATTCGGATACATTGCTTACAATATTGAATCAACTCGAAGTGCTTGACCCACTTATTGAAACCATCGAAAAGGAGTACGAATTAGTAAGCAATAACCCCTTGAGAAAAAGCTCACTCTTAGAAAAGGAGTTACCTAATGACTTCTAGAGCTTATGTTTTTGTTGACGGACTCGAAAATAACCCGGTTATATGTGGCGTTGTTGAGTTAGACCCAAAGACCAATATCGGGAAGTTTCGATATGGACAAAGCTACCTACAAAGGGATGATGCATTCCCCCTAGATCCAGTTCACCTCCCCCTACTTAGCGATCAGTTTATTACCAGAGTAAATAAAGGGATGTTTGGCGCTATCTTAGATGCTGGAGCAGATAGCTGGGGTAAAAAGCTTATTTTGTCACTGCACTCAACTAAGCCTAGCAATGACCTAGAGCTCGTTCTGGCGGGTTCTGGGATGGGTGTTGGCGCACTTACTTTTAGCTTATCTAGAAGTGCAAGTAAGCCAAAGAAGAATAAGAATACGCTTGGCGATATCCCCATTTTATTGCAGGGGAAAAGGGCAATTCTTAAAAATGAGGACATTCCTAAGGAAGTCAAAAAAGCATTTGAATACGGGTCCAGTATGGGTGGCGCCCGACCTAAAACACTGATTGAAGATAGTGGTATAAATTACTTAGCGAAATTCAACCGTCCAGATGATTTATACAACGTATGTTTAGTAGAACATGCAACAATGACAATGCTAGAAGAACTGGATGTTAGAGTTGCAGCCACATCTATAGTGAACAACCAACAAGAAGAAATATTATTAGTAGAGCGATTCGACTGTAACGCTGATAGACCAACACACCATTTCTTGAGTGCTAATTCCCTAATTAGCCAAGAAAAGTTGACGAAGCAGGCACTAACTGAGAATTATAGTTATGGTGCTTTGGCAGAGTTTATAATGAAGCATGGAGCAGAGCCGAGAGATGCACATGAACTGTACACACGCATGGTTTTTAATATCTTAATGGGTAACACTGATGACCATTCCAGAAATCACGCTTTCTTGTATTCCTTCTCAGATAAAAAATGGCGCTTATCTCCAGCCTACGACGTATTGCCGATAAACAACTCCCGCCAACATGGAATTGGAATAGGGGTTCACGGCAGAGAAGGAACGCTCGAAAATGCGCTGTCTCAATCTAAAAGGTTTGGACTTTCTCAAGCGAAAGCCAAAACAATCATTTCTAGTGTGCAAGCGTTAACTAATGAATGGATATCTTATTTTACCAAGGCTGGTGTACCCGATACCGATATAGAAACGCTTAAGGGGATTATTCCTTCATAGGTAATCAGAAAGGGTATTGGCCCGCCCTAGAGGATTCGAACCTCTGACCTCGGCCTCCGGAGGGCCGCGCTCTATCCAGCTGAGCTAAGGGCGGATCATGCTACGGTTGTAATAACCGTGTACGTTCGCAAAGGAAAAATTCGCAGTTAAATGTACGCTGCAAACGGGGCGTAATAATACTTACGCGGTGGGTTGGCTTCAACTCATTTATTAAAATCTCTTTAGGTGGCTTGGAACAAGTGTTAAAAATCCTTACTTTTTATGGGTAATTGGCTTCAAATAGTTGTTCAACCCCAATTAACCGTTATAATCTGGCCAGTTATATTTTAAACAAATTCATCATTGCCTGGAGACAGATGTGAAATTAAAGACTTGGTTAACTGTTGCTGCTACTGCGCTAACTGTTTTTGCAGCACAAGCACAAGAAATGAGTAACGATGAAATTGCCGATCGCATTAAGCCGGTAGGTCAGGTACACGTTGCAGGCGCAGCGGCTGAAGGAAGTGCTGGCGCAGCTGGCGGTGCAAAGTCTGGTGAAGACGTTTACAACTCTGCATGTGTTGCATGTCACTCAGCTGGCGTTTTAGGAGCTCCTAAAGTTCACGTTGCAGCAGACTGGCAACCACGTCTAGACGAGCGCGGTCTTGATGGCGTATGGCAAAACGCATTAAACGGTATTAACGCTATGCCTCCTCGTGGTACATGCGGTAACTGTTCTGATGACGAAATTAAAGCTGCAATCGAGTATATGATTGAAGGTATCTAATACCCGCTAAATCGTAACAACTTGATGGAAAAAGTAGCGTTTTACCCTCTAATCGGGTAATTTAACTCTTTGGGGAAACGTTACTTTTTTACTGGCGAGCGGAATGTCACAAGATTCGACGCAACATGAGTTGACGGAAGAAGAACTGCGCGAACTTATACCGCAGCTTCAGCAACTCACTGACAAGTACAAGCGCGCTGAACGTGTTCAGAAGGCGCTTTTCGACATTTCTGAACTTGCCAGTTCTGTAAGTCACCTTAATCGCCTTTATTCCGCTATTCATGAAATCATTGCCGATTTTATGAATGCCGATAACTTCTTTGTCGCCTTTTACGAACCCGACAGTAACGTTGTCGATTTCGCTTACTTCATTGACGAATTCGACGAACAAACCGTTCGCCAGCTCCCCGCTGAATCGTTAATGGACGGCATGACCGGTTACATTCTCAAAACCGGCGATCATCTATTTTACAAACGTGACGATGAAGAAAACTTTGCCTCTCAGCATGATATAAAGCTAGTTGGCTCACAGCCGTTTGAGCTGCTGGGCGTGCCCCTTAAACGAGGAAGCCAAGTCATAGGTGCCATGGTAGTGCAAACTTATGATGAGGGGGTGCACTATACGCAAGAAGATTTAGAAGTACTGCTGTTCGTTTCTCAACACATTGTTACCACGGTTGATAGAGTAAAAAACCGTGAGCTCACTGAACGCACCATCCGCGAACGCACCCGCCAACTGCGAAAAATTAACGACGACCTTCAAGAAGAAATATTAGAGCGCCAAAAAGTAGAGTCGCTACAGCAGGCTTTATTCGAGATATCTGAGCTGGCGGCTAACCTTGAAGGCGATATGGATGTGTTTTACTCCAGTCTGCACGAAATTTTAGCCAGGCTAATTAGCGCACCTAACTGTTACATTGCCATTCTTGATAAGGAAAAAGAGCTACTCGCATTCCCGTATTTTAGTGACGCACAAGAAAAAAACATAAGTTCAAGGCCTTTGGGGCTTGGTCTAACTGAATTCGTATTGCGAACGGGGCAAGCTGAGCTGGTTAACCCACCCAGAGTATTGGAGCTTGCAGAGTCTGGCGATTTGGATGTGTCGGTTGCGCAAACCATGCTAAACAGTGCGAACTCGTGGTTAGGTTCGCCGCTTGTTGTAGATGGAGAAATAGCAGGTGTTATTGCTGTACAAACCTACGGTAAACACGCTAAATACAATTCTCGCGACCAAGAGCTTTTGCGCTTTGTATCACATCATATCGCGGTAGCCATTGAGCGTAAGCGCAATACCGAGTCGATGCAGCGCTATAACGTTGAGCTTGAAGAGCGCGTTAAAGAACGCACAGCCGAGCTAAATCGTGCTAACAAGTTCTTAAAGCAACAAATTGAAGAGCGTAAAGAGATTGAGCTTAAGCTTATTCACGACGCGCATCACGACTCGTTAACTGATTTACCTAACCGCGCAATGTTCACTAGTCGCCTAGAGCTGGCTATAGCCAGTAAGCAGCGTTACAGCGAAAACATGTTTGCGGTGCTGTTTATCGACCTAGACCGCTTCAAAGTTATTAACGATACCCTAGGTCATCACGCCGGCGATGAGTTCTTAATTGAAGTAGCTAGACGTATTGCGCTATGTATTCGTGGTCACGACCTGTTAGCGCGCTTAGGCGGCGATGAGTTTGTTGTACTGCTTGATAACTTTGAAGATGAAGCAGACGTAGAAGAAGTGGCTAGCCGTATAATTTCATCTATTTCCGAACCGTTCTTGCTTGATGGTCGGGAGATGTATTCAGGTGCAAGTATTGGTATTGCGCACTTAGAAACCTACTATCGCGCCGCAGATGAAGTGCTTCGTGATGCTGATGCCGCTATGTATCAAGCGAAAACGCTAGGCCGCGGACGCTTTGTTATGTTCGACAAGAGCATGCGCGACAGGCTTATTGAAGAGCTTGAGCTTGAAAATGAATTCAGACGTGCACTGCGCGAAGAAGAGTTCGATTACTTCCTACAGCCCGTTATAAAGCTTAATGACGACAGCACGCTGTATAAAGAGATGTACATTCGCTGGTCGCACCCTGCCTACGGCAAGATTGCCAGAGAGCAGTTTAGACAAGTGGCAGAACATAGTGGCCTTACGCTAGATTTAGACTTGTTCCAGCTAACCAAAGCCTGCGAGCTGTTAAACCACTATAAAAATACCGACGACCCGATAAATAAAATAGCGGTTAACGTTTCAATTAATCATTTGCTACAGGCATCTATGGTAAACCAGATGATTAATGTGATTGAAACATCAGGTATTACGCCTAGCCAGCTGGTATTTGAGTTTGATGAAAACGACTTAAATCGTCGCTCTCAGTTCATTCTTCCTGCTATTAAGAAGTTAAAACGTGCGGGCGTAACTTTGGTGCTGGATAACTTTGGAAGCGGATTAGCTTCATTGAGTTATTTGTTTGCTTACCCCTTCGACTTCATCAAAATTGATCATCGCTTTGTTAAGTCACTGCCTCGTTCTCAACGAAACTTAAAACTTATTCAGTCTGTTATGCTTATTTCAGAGCACTTGAAGTTTCAGGTTATTGCTGAAGGCGTAGACTCACAGGCGCAGCTAGATGCACTTAACGAAATTGAATGCATTTATGGCCAAGGCAAAGTATTGAAGCACGCCAAAGTGCTGGATATGACGTCGCTAGCAAGCTGATAGTTAGTACTTACTTGCTAGCGTAAGCTCACCTTAATTAGCAGGCTACTTTTTCCCTAGTATATCTCGTAGGTTAGCAATTCCCACCTGCGCCTTTTGCTGGCGCTCTTCTTTTGTCGCCTTCGGTTTCTGATTTTCCCACTGTACATCGTCTGGCGGCAGTTCGAATAAAAAGCGGCTTGGCTCTGGGTTAATCACTTCACCAAATTGTCGACGCTCTTTAGCAAGGCTGAATATAAGCTCGCGCTGGGCGCGAGTAATTCCCACATAAGCAAGTCGGCGCTCTTCTTCTACGTTGTCTTCGTCAATGCTGCTTTGGTGCGGCAATAAGCCTTCTTCCATACCCACTAAAAATACAATAGGGAATTCCAAACCTTTTGAAGCGTGCAGCGTCATTAACTGAACTTGATCCCCTTCCCCGTCGTCTTCGCCGCGCTCCATCATGTCGCGCAATATCAGACGGTTCACCACTTCGGTTAAGGTCATGGGTTGGTCTAGGTCATTACCTTCCAGCATATCGTTAACCCAACCGAATAAGGTACTTACGTTGGCCATGGCCATTTCGGCGGCTTTGGGGCTGGCGCTGGTTTCATATAGCCATTCTTCGTAGCCCATAGTGCGTATCATGGTGCGCACTGCATCAGCGGTGTTGCCACGCTCTGCATTATCCGACAACTCCACTACCCAGCGGGCAAAGGTGGAAACAGAGTGAAAAGCTTTGTCGGGCAGCACGCTGTTTAAGTTAGGGTGCGTTGCCGCTTCGAACATAGACACGCCCAAACTATTAGCAAAGTTACCCAGTTTTTCCAGCGTAGCGCGGCCTATACCGCGCCCTGGCGTATTAATAATGCGAAGCAAAGCGTTATCGTCGTCTTGGTTCACTAACAACCGTAAATACGCCATGATGTCTTTCACTTCGGCACGGCCAAAGAACGACATACCGCCGCTTATTTTGTACGGAATGCGGTTACTCATTAACAGCTTTTCAAAAATACGGCTTTGGTGATTCCCACGATACAAAATGGCGTAGTCTTTAAACTGGGTGCGGTTCATGAACTTATGCGCCAGCAGTTCTGCCACCACGCGCTCACCTTCATGCTCTTCGTTCTTCGCCTCTATCACTTTCAGCGGCTCGCCGTACTGCAGCTCTGAGAACAGGGTTTTATCGAACAAATGCGGATTGTTCTGAATAAGAATATTTGCGCAATGCAGAATACGGCCTGACGAGCGATAATTTTGCTGCAGCTTAATGACGTTTAAGCGCGGAAAATCTTGCTGTAACAGGTGCAAATTCTGCGGCTTAGCGCCACGCCATGAATAGATAGACTGGTCATCGTCGCCCACCACGGTAAAGCGCGCACGCTCACCTACTAATAGCTTTACCAACTCGTACTGACTGGTATTGGTATCTTGGTACTCATCTACCAGCAAGTAGCGAATTTTGCTCTGCCATTTGGCTCTTATTGCTTCGCTACTTTTTAAAAGTAATGTAGGTAATAAAATTAGGTCGTCGAAGTCTAGCGCGTTATATGCCTTAAGGTTGTCTTGGTAACGCTTGTAGGCTTCTGCAAACTCTCTCTCACCCGTGCTGGTTGCTGATTTTAATAAAGCATCAGGCAAGATAAGATCGTTTTTCCAGTTCGAGATGCAGCTTTGTAAAAGCTGAAGCTGATCTTTATCACCATCGAGGGTGTCGGACGTTAGGTCGTTAAGCAACGCGAACGAGTCTTTATCGTCGAATAGCGAGAAACCTGGCTTTAAGCCAAGATCTTTCACATGCGCTTTAATAATGGTTAAGCCCATGGTGTGGAAGGTCGACACTTTTAGCCCGCGCGCCTCCGGCTTGCCCAAGGTCTGCGCTACACGTTCTTTCATTTCACGTGCTGCTTTGTTGGTAAAGGTTACCGCTGCAATATAGCGAGCTGGCATATCGCAGTTTCTAACTAAATGAGCAATCTTATTGGTAATTACGCGCGTTTTACCACTACCCGCCCCCGCCAGCACCAAACATGGGCCAGACACAAAGGTTACGGCAGACTCTTGAGCTTCATTTAGTTTCATTTAATACCTAGAACAACGTACATTTTTGGCGCGACACAGTTTTCATTGCATGTCGTGTCGATACCGATAGAATAGCTTTCATAATTTGAGCTGCGCATTATAAGGGAATTCCATGTTGGATCCGAAGAAACTCGAAGATTTAGCGAAACAAATTGCTGATGCCGTTCCACCTGGCGTTAAAAACATGGCTGAAGAAGCCGAAGGTCGAGTAAAGGCGGTATTGCAGTCGCAGCTGTCTAAGCTTGATTTAGTGACTCGTGAAGAGTTCGATATTCAAAGCCAAGTGCTTATTCGCACTCGTGAAAAGCTAGACGCTATGGAAAGCCGCATTGCTGAACTTGAAGTGAAGCTAGCGGAAAAGTAGGCGTTCAAAGCTTACAGAAACTCAAAAAGCGCCTTTATGGCGCTTTTTTTGTGGCTGAATACCATAAACAATGGTTTGTATTGGGCTAGTTACTTTTACTGTTACACCAAATAAAAATGCAGTGCCGTTCCTAGCGTGATGGCTAAACCAATATAGTGATTTTCAATAAACGCGGTGAAGCAGCCTTCACGCTGACGGCGTTTAATAAGCTGATACTGGCGCACGCATAGCAGAGCCGAAAACAGCACGGCTATGTAGTATGGCCAAGTTGCGTTAATAGCACAGCCTATACACCACAAAATGGCAAGGGCAGCGGCCTGTAGCAGCATGACTATGAGCACGTCGTTTGTGCCGAACAATATGGCCGTAGACTTGATGCCTATTTGTAGGTCGTCATCGCGGTCTACCATGGCGTACATGGTGTCGTAAGCTACCGTCCATAGTAAGTTAGCAATAAACAACCACCAGCCGTACGCTGGTACTGTTTCTATCACAGCCATAAATGCCATAGGAATGGCCCAACCAAACGCGGCACCCAATACCACCTGCGGTAAATTGGTGTAACGCTTCATAAAGGGGTAGCTTGCTGCCAGGAGTAAGGCTACCACCGACAACGCTATGGTTTGCCAGTTGAGAAATAACACTAAGACAAATGCTAAAGCGATAAGCGCTGCAAAAAGTTGTAGCGCTTGTTTAGCCGATACTTCTCCGGTTGCAAGAGGACGCTGGGCAGTGCGCTTTACGCTACCGTCTACTTTTCTGTCTGCATAATCGTTAATCACACACCCGGCTGAACGCATGACAACTACGCCTGCCACAAAAATGAGCGTAATGCCTAAAGGCGGTAAACCTTGTGCAGCCATAAGAAGCGCCCACAGCGTAGGCCACAGCAGCAAGTAAATACCGACTGGTTTATCAAGGCGCATAAGTCGCGCATAGGCGTTCCAATTGTGCTTCATAACTGTTTTTCGCTTTCCTTTTCGTTTTTAGCAGAGCGGCTATAGGCCGGTGAGGAAGGAAGAAATACCTCTGCTACTATCATGCTGTAGTTGCCTAACGTAAACAACGAGCGCCTGCCCCACAAGGTTTGATTACTGTTAATACCAAACTGCGAAGCTGGCACTGTACACAGTTGAAACTCTGAGCGTGTAAAGCGCTTATCATTAAACAGGCGTTTTCCCAAAGGCTCCCGGCCAAGATCTGAAAGCTCGCTATCAACAAAGGCTTGAGGGATGATAGAACGTGCAAACACCCACGGCTTATCATCGCCACATAGGAGAATTTCTCTCGCTTGATAATGGGTTTCACCGTTGTCGAGTAACAACGACAGTTCATTGTCGTGAGGAATCTGCTCGTGCTGGCCAATAAGCTCTAGAGAAAAGTGGTTGCTTAAAGACTGCACTCGCTCGGTTAACGACCCAGTGTCTAACAGCCAGTTTTTTAGCTGTGCATTAGGAATTGTGATGCCAGAAGGTGCTTGCCAGTCAACCGCCAAACCCACTGGAAAAGTGGCATTAAAACTCACACGAAAAGCCCGAATAATGAATCTGTTAGTATGATAACACGTCATGTTCAATTATTTTCACTCGGTTAAACTTTTGCAGTAGTGTGTTTAATCAGAGTTTTGCTACACTACCAAGTGAATTTATTACTTTGGTGTTTCGGACTTCACTATGCTTAAGTCTTTAGTTTTACGCGTATTTGCGGTTAGTTTTTTCGTTCTTGGTTGTAACGCAGCAGTGGCGCAAGACAAGGCCAACTATGCTTATTTGGGCTTAGAGCCAGAGATTGTTACCAACTACATTAGCGATAGCGCACAAAAGCTAGGCTATGTACGCGTGTCGGTTGAATTGATGATCCACGATGTTAACCAGCTTGAAATTGCTGAACACCACATGCCGTTACTGCGCTCTACTGCCATTGAAATATTCGGCCAGCAACCGGCAGAGAAGGTTAAATCACTAACTGGTCGTGAAGATATTCGCCGCGCTATTCTTAAAGCGTTGCAAGAGCACATGAAGCAAGAGACAGGCGGCGAAGTGGTGAAGAACGTTATCTTCACCAAATACTTATACCAAGGCGGTTAAAAGTAGATAACGGGCTAAAAGGCTAACGTACGCCTTTTAGCTACATAAAACGCCACTAGCGTTTACCCGACCCAAGACTTAAGGCTCCGGCGAGCAAACATCCAGAAATAAGCCCGGCTGTATGCGCAGCATTCGCCATGTTTACCCACAAAATATCGGCATAACCTAGTACCAACCACACCAACATAAAGCCTACAATTGAATTTGGCAGCGACAAGCCCCAACTTGGTCGCAACCAGCCTAGCCACCACACAAAGCCCATTACGGCATACACCACACCAGACAAGCCGCCAAACAAGAACAGATTGCCTTGCACAGGGTCACTAAATAGCGCTTGTGCGGCGTTCGAAATAGTGGCCGACACTAAGAACACAATAAGCAGCATGCTCATGCCAAGGATGCGTTCAATTTTAGCTCCCAACATGCCCCACCACAGTAGGTTAAATATAATGTGTAGCGCCGAAAAGTGAATGAACGCAGGGCCTAGTAATCGCCACCATTCGTGATTTTGCGACAAAATGGAAAATGGCTGCATCAATAAATGCTGTGCGATAGGGGCAAACAGCCCAAACAACGACAGTAAATAAACCGCAACACACAGAATAAATACCACCGAGGTAAAAGGCGCTTTCACAGCATCGGCAATGATATTACCCATGGAAAAGCCATTACCCGAAGGCGCCAGCCGTACGTTCTTGCCATTATCCCATGCTGCTTGCTGGTACTTCGGATCGGTAGGGTTTGCCAAAAAGCCATCTGCAATAATTTTTGCGCGGTCGAGATGATCGTGATTATCTAATACCACTACGAACTCTTTATCGTGCTGTACTACAGCGGCCTGAATGTGCTGACTGGTTAAATAATTGGCGAGAAGATGTGCAGGACTTTGCTGATTGAACGCAATTAAAGGATGAGCCATAAGCTAGTTGTTACCCCGAAGCAGAAGAATATGAATGCGATATGACATATACCAAGGGCGCGGTATATAACCTCTTTATACTGAAATACTGCAGTAGCTGCAAAAAATAAAGGTGCACATTGTGCACCTTTATCAAATCGCTATGCCGTGACTACCGGATTTGCCAGTCGCCATGCTTCGAAGCCACCGTCCATACTATAAACGGTTTCAAAGCCTTGCTGTGCAATCACTTGGGCCGCCTGCTGGCTGCTTACGCCGTGGTAGCACACTACAACCACTGGGATATCTTTGGGCGTTTGGTCGATAAACGCTGCAAAGTTGTCGTTGTTCAGCTGCGCTGCGTTAGGCATATGTCCATTAGCAAACGATTGAGGATCGCGAATATCCACAATGGTTACGTCACCTTGAAAGTTTGCAACGTCGTTTACGCTAATGTGTGAGAATGTTGTCATTATTGCCAGTCCAGAATAACTTTACCTGAGTGTCCAGACCCCATGGTATCAAACCCTTTCTGAAAGTCATCAATAGAAAAGGTGTGTGTGATGATAGGCGATAGATCTAAGCCACTCTGCAGCAAGCTCGCCATTTTGTACCACGTTTCGAACATTTCACGGCCGTAAATACCTTTTATCACCAAGCCTTTGAAAATAACCTGGTTCCAATCGATGGCAACATCTTGTGGAGGTATTCCCAGCATGGCAATTTTGCCGCCATGGTTCATTTTGTTCAGCATGTCTCTGAAAGCCACCGGCACACCAGACATTTCCAGACCCACATCGAAGCCCTCTGTCATACCAAGTTCGTTCATTACGTCTTTCAAGTCTTCCTTGCTTACGTCAACGGCGCGGGTTGCACCCATTTTTTTAGCAAGCTCAAGACGGTAAGGATTAATATCGGTAACCACGACATGACGAGCACCTACATGCTTTGCAACTGCAGCAGCCATAATACCTATTGGGCCGGCACCAGTTATCAGCACGTCTTCACCCACCAAGTCGAAACTTAGTGCAGTGTGAACAGCGTTGCCAAACGGGTCAAAGATAGACGCAAGGTCGTCACTAATGTTGTCTGGAATTTTAAACGCGTTAAATGCAGGAATTACCAAGTATTCAGCAAAAGCGCCCGGGCGGTTTACCCCTACGCCTTCAGTGTTGCGACACAAATGTACACGACCTGCACGACAGTTACGGCAATGGCCACAGGTAATATGGCCTTCGCCCGAAACACGGTCGCCAACCTTGAACCCTTTCACTTCTTGGCCCATACCTACGACTTCGCCCACATACTCGTGGCCTACAACCATAGGTACCGGAATGGTTTTCTGTGACCATTCGTCCCAGTTGTAAATGTGCATGTCGGTGCCGCAAATGGCGGTTTTGCGAATTTTAATCAGTAGGTCATTGTGTCCTACTTCAGGCTCTGGCGTGTCTTGTAGCCAAATGCCTTTTTCTGCTTTCGCTTTAACTAGCGACTTCATGAAATTACTCCCAATTCACGGCCAACTTCAATAAATGCATCTACCGCTTTATCAACATGTTCAAGGCTATGACCTGCTGACATTTGCGTACGAATGCGGGCCTGACCTTTCGGCACAACAGGGTAAGAGAAACCGATAACATAAATGCCTTTCTCAAGCATCTTGTCTGCCATTTCGCTAGCTAAACGGGCATCGCCTAGCATAACAGGAATAATAGCGTGATCTTTACCAGCTAATGTGAAGCCCGCCTCTTCCATAAGCGTACGGAAATGATTGGCGTTGCGCCATAGATTAGCGCGAAGCTCGTCACCTTCTTTCATCATTTCAAACACTTTAAGCGATGCTGAAACGATAGGTGGCGCAACCGAGTTTGAGAAAAGATAAGGACGCGAGCGTTGACGTAACCACTCTACGACTTCTTTTTTGCCCGAGGTGTAACCGCCAGACGCGCCGCCTAGTGCTTTACCTAGAGTACCGGTGATGATGTCTACACGACCCATAACGCCACAATACTCATGGCTGCCTTTGCCGTTTTCGCCAAGGAAGCCCGTTGCGTGACAATCGTCTACCATTACCATGGCGTCATACTTGTCGGCCAGGTCGCAAATAGAGGCTAAATCGGCAATCACGCCGTCCATTGAAAACACACCGTCGGTGGCAATAATTTTGAAACGCGCGCCATCGGCATCAGCTTGCTTTAACTGCTCTTCTAATGCTGCCATATCGTTATTGGCGTAGCGATAACGCTTAGCTTTACACAGGCGCACACCGTCAATGATACTGGCGTGGTTTAACGCATCAGAAATAATGGCATCTTCAGGGCCCAATAGCGTTTCAAATAAACCGCCGTTCGCGTCGAAGCACGATGGGTACAAAATGGTGTCTTCTGTACCGAGGAAGTCGCTGATAGAGGCTTCCAGCTGCTTGTGAATGTCTTGTGTACCGCAAATGAATCGTACAGATGCTACACCAAAACCATGGCTATCCAGGCCTTTCTTTGCTGCTTCAATCAAGCTTTCATTGTTTGCAAGACCAAGGTAGTTGTTGGCACAAAAGTTAATTACGTGCTCGCCGTTAGCAACACCGATATCCGCTTGTTGTTGCGACGTGATAACACGCTCTTTTTTGTACAAACCATCTTCTTTCGTGGCTTCAATTTGCGATTGCAAATGAGAAATAAATGCCGCAGACATGCCATTCTCCGAGTGTAGGTATATTAAAACCGTTAGTTTAATGAAAGCGCGGTAAAGGGTACACACCCTTGCGCTGTATTTAATGGGTTTGTCGACTAAGTTTGTAAATTATTCAGCACACTACATTGATGAAGCGTGTACCTTTTGAAACGGTAAAGTCGCCCTAGGCGGATTCTTTCCAAAAACCAAACTCTACTTTGTCGCTTAACACGTCCCAAATGTTAACCTCAGGAATAGGTCTGCTGATAAGGTAGCCTTGACCCAGGTTGCAGTCGAAATGACACAGCAACTCGTACTGTTCACTGGTTTCAATTCCTTCTGCCACCACTTGCATTCCCATGTTGCGCACCATAGAAATCGTAGAGTGAACAATGTTTCTATCGTCAGCACTGCTGGCGATATTTGCCACAAACGAGCGGTCAATTTTGATGTAGTCGGCGGGTAACGATTTAAGGTAACTCAACGACGAATAGCCCGTGCCGAAATCGTCGATAGCCAGCATGCACCCCATGTCGCGAATATTTTGCATGATGGTGGTTGCACGCTTGATATCTGATACCAATACCGTTTCGGTTAACTCTAAGCAAACTTGGTCGGGCGCTATGTCATTTTTGATAATTTGCTGCTGCAAGAATTCAGGCAAACTCGGGTCTAAGAACTGACCCGCAGATAAATTAATCGCCATCTTCACGTCGGGGTAGCCGCTATTTTTAAGCTCTCTGATTAAATAAGTTGAGCGCGTAATTACCCAGTAATCAAGCTCAAGCATGAATGACGTGTTTTCAAGAAGCGGTATGAAATCGGCTGGGGAAATATTACCCTTTTTAGGGTGTTGCCAACGCAATAGCGCTTCAAAGCCCACCAGCCTTCCCGTGTGCATCTCAATTTGGGGCTGAAGCGCTAAGCTAAACTGGTTGTCTCTAAGGGCTTCACGCGCCTCTGACTCCAGCTCAACCTTCTGCATTACTTTAAGGTTCATGGTGGCGTCATACACGCGATACTCCGCCCCTTTTTTGGCTTTGGCTTCGTACATCGCAATATCAGCATGACGCAGCAGTTCTACTGGCGTGGCGCGAGAGTGGTTGGTAATAGCAATACCGATACTGATAGAAACGTAAAAGGTTACACCATCTACAATGATTGGCTCTTTAAACTCTTCTATCAGCTTTTTGGCTACCGTATCTACGTGCTTTTTGCTTTCGATATTTGAAAGTAAAATAACAAACTCATCACCGCCAAATCGAGATGCAATATCCGACTCTCTGATCGGCTTAGAAATACGCATAGCAGCAGCTTTTAAGAGTTTATCGCCGACGTCATGACCGTGACTGTCGTTAACCTTTTTAAAGTCATCAAGGTCCATGAACATCAGTGCCACTAACCTATCGTCGCGAATTGAACTAGCTAGCTGCTTTTCTATTTGAAACGTCAGCATATTACGGTTGGGAAGTCCGGTTAACACATCGAACATCGCCATTTTTTCAAGCTTCGCGGTGTTAATAGCCATTTGTCCGTCAAAGCTTTCTAGCTGGCGCGCCAGATTATTTGCCGCGTCTTCAACTACGTCCAATTCATCTGTGAATTTGAAAATAGGCGACTTCCTTCGTTTAGCTGCAATGGTGTAAAACTCGCTAAACTTGTGTTCGGCCAGCATAGGCAAACGTTCGCTTACATCTAACAAGCGTATTCTGTATTGATTTAGAAAAAGGTAAAGCAGCGAAGAGAAGATAAAAAATAGCGCAACAGCGCTAGAAATAACGATGTACTGGTATTGTTCGTTTTGACGCACCATGGCCGACACGTCTTGTACAATAAGCAAGTAAGGATGATCACCTGATGCGTGATTAAAAGGCAATAAACTAACCAGCAACTGCTGATTGTCCAACGCAACGTTCATGCCTCTAATAACTAAATCGTCAACTCGCCAATTATCGGGTAACGCATCAAATAGAGATTGAAAGTACTGTCGATTAGCCGCAGACACTTGGCTTGCCACCCTTAATTCTGACAGCTCAGATGAGGTTTCTTTGTGTTGGACGACAGCAACTTTGTGCACATCGGTAGCGCGACTAAACAGGTATAGCAGTTCTCTCATCGACGTGGACACAACGATGACAGGCAAGGTTTCACCGTTTGCCATAATTGGAATTGAAATGTAGTGCGTGCATACCGAATCGCAGGACAATAGAGAGCGGCTTTCAAACGACGCCCGAGTGGTATTCACTAGCTTTTCAATGGTTTTATTTACTGGCTGTAGCGGGTTGCCAACAACGCCGTGTTCGTCAAACAAATACAGCGATTCAACTTGAAAGTTAAGGGTCAGGTATTCACTAAGACCGCTAAGCGTTTGTTGTAGCGATTCAAGGCTATCTGCGTTGCCTCCACTCTTATGGCTGATGATATCAATAAGCGTGATCATTCTGCCGTGCAGAATGTCTTCAAAAAGCTGAACCCGTCGTTGATTACTGACTTGGTTTTCCCGTTGCTGGAGCAGAATTCGAGCGTCAGACTCCTGAATAAGAACCGTTGATATAACTACAGCCACAGTTAATACCATAGCCAATAGAATTGTGATGGTTTTAGTGGTGAAAGATACCTGAACCTTCATCTAATGCCCTTAAAACCAATACATCAATTGCACTGACCACATTTCCCAATGCTTATCGGCATGAGACGCTACATCTAAGTTCAGTAAGCTCACTACCCTTGTCGCACCTTCAACCCAATGATACTCACCTTGAAGTCGCCACTTCGGTGCAATGTCCCAACGCAAGCCTAGGGTATACGTATCTTGATAGCCAAAGTAGGCGGGGATCACGCCGCCTGTCATAGCCTCTAATTGCCTTCCGTCTCGATCTGACCTGTCGTTAATGTATGTGTCGTAGCCAATAAGACCACTTACATTGTTATTAAACAAATACCTAAACTGAACAAAACCGCCTTCGCCCGTGCGTTTAAAGGCAAAACCAGGGAAGAATAGCCCTTTATTATCCTGAACTTCCCTAACTAGCTCCGCTGACACTTCCCAATTTTCTGCAAAGTATTGCGCAGACAACATAATACGCTCTATATCTGCTCCGCCAGCTACTCGGTTGTCATCCTGAGAAGGTGTGTATCTGAAATCAGAATTCAACCAACTGGCACCTAGTTTCCATGTCATGGTAGCCGGTTGCCAGAACACGCTGGCTTGATGGACAAAGTCTTGCTTGATGTCGCCTTTTGCTTCGTCGCCGAGTAAAAAATCTCGCTGGGAGTCGTTAATATTAGAGCGACCGTAACTCCAGTTTAATTCCCAGATATTCCGAGTACCGTAGTGTGAGAAACTGGTTTGGATACCGTTGCTTCCCAAAGCAACGTCGCGAAACCCGTCAAAGTACACAGACTGGGGAAGAACAGACGTGTAACGTGTTTGTGGCACATCTCTGGTCACTGAGTACAGCCAGTGGCGATTTTTGAAGCGACCAATGTGGACTTGTCCTTGCCATTTACCGGGCAAGTCAGGCAATTTCCAGTCAATAAACAAATAATCTAAACGAGCACCCTGCTCAAAGCGATTCCCGCCGTCTAAATAGTTAATTTGGCCGGCAACAGAGATGTTTTCCGCTATTCGATAGTAACCATTTAGCCCAACTTCGGTGAGCTCACCTGTTATTGCGTTATCGTCAGTAATAAAGTTACTTCCATGTGACTGAGTAACACCTTGAGAGACATAACCATGCCACGAAAAATCTCCTTGTGAAGCAAGGACAGGCATACTTATCATGCCAAACGCGAGAGCGATGTATTTATTCATTCTGTTCCTACCTCTACGCGTCTTAATTTCACAATTTCGGTATGTTCAACATAGCCGATAGCGCCTGTGGTACTTTCTAACGCCTCTATCAACGCTTGGTAAGACGTGACCCTAACGGGTGTAACGCCCTGCCCAGAATAGGTGATTTGATCCCATAAGCGAGATAATTGATAAGGGAACATCTGAAGTACTTCACGACAAAACTGCTTGTGGAGCTCATCGTTATCTTGCAATACAAATACCGTGATTTTAGTACCATCGCTCCAATATTGGCGATGGCCGGTAAATATCTGACGAAGCTCAGAGCGGTTTAGCTCTGAAACCATGACACTCTCATTAACCATGACGTTTAGTTCTGCTGCGTGTGCCGCAGGCATGCCTGAAAACAGTGCGATATTCAGTAATAGCACCAGTCTAAATTGAGTGTAAGCAAGAACAGTGGATAGCCATCGCAAAGCGGGCTTTTTCATTCAGTAACGACTCCCTGTTATTTCAAAGGAACACTTCGCAACGCTAAGTGTAGATAATAGTTGATAGTTTTACCTTACAATTAAGTAAATTAAGCGACAATTAGCTTGTGATGGTGCCCTGGTCTATCAACTGTATTTTTTCCTATTGTTCGTATCTTTTAGCACGCGCTAGGTGAAGCCTATTTGCTCGAGTATTACCTTTTCGCGCCAAATAAATGCTTATTTTTCAGATAGAACTCTCCGGGCCGCCGCAATTTAACACGCTCACTACAAAATGATGAATATGGTCAACGATACTCGCGTATGAGCATAACGACTTAGGTTTTTATACTTAAGACGTTGAATTAGATTCATTATTTCAACAAATAATCTTAGTACGTAAAAACTATGAGCGCGTAAACAGACTTTTTTACCTCTGAAACGCGGTCGTTGCTGAAAAACCAAAATAAATCATTAGAATAAAGAATTTACCATAAGTTGTGGGCGACATGGCGACAATACGACGAGACATAGGTGCTGGGCACCACTTTATTTTCGACGACACTTTAGTCAGTCATCCCAACGCGGAGATGTTTACCTCCGACTTTTGGCAGCTTCAAGACAAAATAACAGGTCAAGCCAAGGGACGTGGTACAACCATTTTCATTGAGCATGAGGGTCAGCGCTGGGTTTTACGCCATTTCAAACGTGGTGGCTTGGTGGGCAAAGTGCTGAGCGACCAATATCTGTTTATTGGTGTTGGGCGTTCTCGCCCGTTTGAAGAGTTCAGGCTGCTCGAATATATGCGAGCACAAGGTCTTCTTGTGCCTGTTCCTGTTGCGGCGCGTATACACCGCCGAGGCCTGATTTACCGCGGCGATTTAATTACTTTAAGTATTCCAAATAGCAAAGATTTACACCACGCACTGTGCGATAAACCACTGGATAAAGGTGAGTGGTATGAGGTTGGCCGAGCGCTGGCAGCTATGCACAATTGTCAGGTGTACCATCATGATGCCAACGTTCGAAACATCATGATTGATAGCGATAAGCAAATATGGCTTATTGATTTCGATCGCTGCGAGCAGCGTCAAGGTAACAGCTGGAAACAAGGTAATTTAGACCGTCTGTTGCGTTCTTTACATAAAGAGAAAGCGAAGAACCCTGTCTTTCACTGGCAAGAGAGCGACTGGTCAGCGTGTATGAATGGTTACCGCGAGGCAGTGAAGTAATAAAAGCACATGTGGTAAGCGGATTGGTATAAGCTAATAATGTGTTACATTAGCCACGTTGAACACATAAACCCTCTACAACGAAAAGATTCGACTTTATGCACACTAGAGCACTTTACCCTGGTACTTTCGACCCGATCACTAACGGTCATGCCGACCTTATTGAACGCGCATCTCAGTTATTTTCTCATGTGATTGTAGCGATTGCTTCTAACCCAAGTAAAAAGCCACTGTTTACGTTAGAAGAGCGCGTAGAAATGATAAAAAAAGTCACTGCTGACTTACCAAATGTTGAAGTAGTGGGGTTTACTGGTTTATTGGCTGATTTTGCTGACGAACAAAATGCCACAATTCTCATTCGTGGTTTACGCGCAGTTTCTGATTTCGAATACGAGTTTCAACTCGCAAATATGAATCGCCGTTTAAACCCCAAACTAGAAAGTGTCTTTCTTACTCCTGCTGAGGAGAATTCATTTATCTCGTCCACCCTAGTAAAAGAAGTCGCTCTTCACCGCGGTGCAGTGAGTGGCTTTTGCCACCCAGTAGTTGAGAAAGCTTTAAAAGACCGGCTGAGCAAGAAAGGTTAAGCACCAATAGTAAGTGTATTAGCGTTGGCAGTGAGTACAGAAAAAGGTATTTCGCTGCCCAATAACCTTACTTTCGATGGCTTTTCCACACACTTCACAAGGCTCGCCTTTTCTCCCATACACATTCAAGTGCTGTGCAAAATACCCAGGCTTACCGTCAGTTTGCGCAAAGTCTTTTAATGTTGTGCCGCCTTGTTCAATGGCTTTGGCCAATACTTGCTTAATGGTTGCAGTTAGCGACTGATAGCGAGCAGCGCTAATGTTTCCTGCGGCTCTTCGCGGGTCTATACCAGCTAAAAACAGTGCTTCGTTCGCGTAGATGTTTCCTACACCTACCACAATGGCGTTATCCATAATGAAGTTTTTAACGGGGCCTTTTCTATTGCGCGATAGTTTAAATAAGCGCTTATCGTCAAAGTCGTCTGTAAGCGGCTCTGGGCCCAAGTTATCAAGCATGGCTATTTGCATATCAGGGGCCTGAAATAACACAGCACCAAAGCGCCGTGGGTCGTTAAAACGTAAGCACTTACCGGTGTTTAAAACAATGTCTACGTGGTCATGCTTAATAATTGGTGTCGACGCATCGATAACGCGTAATTTACCCGACATGCCTAAATGCAAAATTAACGTGCCTTTGGCTGTTTCAATAAGTAGATATTTAGCGCGGCGTTTTACAGCAATAACGCTCTGACCTTCAACGTTCGCTACCTCTTGTGGAATGGGCCAGCGCATTCTTCGCTCACGCACCACCACCTGCGTAATGGTATTGCCAATAAGATGTGGAGAAACGCCCAAACGGCTTACTTCAACTTCTGGTAGTTCAGGCATTTACAGTATCCAAGGTAAAAGATTATCAAGTTCGGTGTTGGTTAATGTGTACCAATTATTTTCAAATTTGATCACAACAGGTGATGTATTCGGATAGATGGCGTAAACATTGCCGTTATTATTGCCTGCGAGCCATACTACGACGATGTAAGGCTGTACGTTGGTAATCGCTTCGGGTACGTCAGTGGCCGGCTCAAGCCTTGCCCGTTGCCAATGTGAAAACTGAACATCCGGCTTGATGGCGAGGACTGTATTTTGACCTGACTGGCGCCACTGCTGCCCAACTCGCTCTAAGCTATGGCCATCGTGCTCTATTTTTAACACATAAGCGTCTTCAGGTAACAGGCTACGAGATTGAACAACATCCTTCTTAGGTACAAGACTGTCTAAGTTGAACAGTGCAATCATGATAAGCATGGCAATAATGACCACGTTATTCATTGCTCGCTGAGAAATTCTAGCCACCTGACTTTCCGTTAAATATGAGTCCTGATATTAGGAATATAGTAATACCTAGCCAATATATAAGCTAATTCAATTCAAAGAAAACCTAGGACCTGCTGGAAAAAAGTAAGTGGGAGAAAGCAGTGATCGCAAGACAAACTCAAGGGATCGTGGACAGTCGAATATGGGATCCGGTGGGATCGTGACGTGATGAAGTAGAAATATCTTCTTCAAAAAGCAAAAAACCCAGCAAGGGCTGGGTTTTCGTGGAGACAAAAGCAAGCTAATTACTTGATTTTGGCCTCTTTGAACATAACGTGCTTACGCACAACGGGATCATACTTTTTGATCTCCATTTTGCCAGGCATGTTACGCTTGTTTTTATCAGTAGTGTAGAAGAAACCTGTACCTGCTGAAGAAACTAGTTTAATTTTATCACGCATTGTCGGCTTCCTTAGATTTTCTCACCACGGGTACGGATGTCAGTTAGTACTGAATCAATACCTTTCTTGTCGATGATACGCATGCCTTTTGCAGACAAACGTAGTTTTACAAAACGGTTTTCGCTCTCAACCCAAAAACGGTGTGTTTGAAGGTTTGGCAAAAAGCGACGACGAGTCGCATTTCTTGCGTGTGAACGGTTATTACCAACCGTTGGACGCTTACCTGTTACTTGGCATACTCTTGACATTGTATTTGTCTCCAGAACAACGATAACTGTCGCGTCAGTTAATCCCAAGCGCTCAAACAGTGGTTGGGTCAAATGACGTATTACTATAAATTAGAGGGCGCATTTTATACAGCAAAGGCAGGATCATTTCAATAAGAAAGTACAAAAAGGTTACTTTTTGGCTTTTTTTTGCTCGAAAAACTACCAGCTCTCATTTTTCACGGCCCGTATTGTACTTTTCCCTAAGCGGTTAGGCTATGAATAAATACGCAATCTACGCTTTAATTTTATATTCGCATTGCAGCATCTAAGATATCCGCACGAGAATAAACGCCACGCGAACGCGGCGTATTTCTATTTAATCAAAAAATGGTGACCTTATTTCAGTCATGTCAATCAAACGAGTGGGTCGACGCAGCATTTGACCGCCATCACGAGAAATCGGCACCCATGGGAATAATCCGCGACCTTTGGTAGGTTCTAACAAGAACAGATCTGTAGGTATGGAAATGTAGAAGCCTTTGGTGAAGCTTCCCTCGCCGTATTCTTCTGACGATACATCAGTGAATGCCGCATATGCACCAACAATGATACCGCTATCGAAACGCTTCGCATAATCGATATTCACGCCTTTATCTTTGGCTAAGAATTGTCCAGCACTTACGGTAATTTGCGTGTCGTCTAAGAATTCTGGCTGCCAATAGACACTGGCGTGTCCAGTGACCGCTGTGTAGTCTTCCAGACCTGTTTGACTGTAAGGATCGCGCTGTTTTACGTAAGCGATATCAAGTCCGTAAGCTAGATTACTATCAACGGGACGATACAGTATTTCACCGCCTACACCAGCAAACATGGTTTCTAGATAACCCGCGTACGCTTGAGCATAGAGGTCTTCTGCAATGGTGTCTTTGTAATGTAAGAATGTTGTATCTAGCCATACATCGTTTGCTGACACATATTCACGAACTCGAGTACGCACGCGAGGTAGCGACACTTCTTCATTGTCTACCAAGTAGTTAAACTTGTCGAAGTTATCTAGAAGCGTAACCCTGGCGCTGCTCATGATTGCGAAGTTTTCGTTAAAGGCATAACCGCCGTTTAGCAATAATCCGGTTTGATACAGGTAGAAATCTTCTGGGTTACCGAATGATTGGGTAAAGAAGAAATCTGCGCTGTAGTAGAAGCCAGATGTATTGGCAGGATCATAGGCGTCGAGCACTTCTTTTGAGGGTGATGTTCTGACGTAGGTTTCAGTGATATCTGCGTCAAGAGATTCGTAACGCGCTGCAGCAATAAAGGCCTCGGCATCCACCTGCGTGTCTACTAAAGGAAGACCTGCGCGATTGTCTACTACATGATAGGTTTTTACGGAATCTGGAAGCTCTGAGGCCGCCACGCGACCAATTCGCTCAATAGCTTCATCCTGGTCACGATAGGCAACCTGTGTACCGTAAAACGTAGCGCTGTCCTCTTTAATTTCAGCATCAGACAGTACAAAGCCCCCCGACCGGTAAAGGTCGTTGTAAAGACGGGATTTATCAACATCTTTCACGTCTTGTGGCACCTTTCTACCCATCAGGTTCTTAGGTGGTTCATCGAACTTTATTTGCGAAGCCGTATTCATATTAAAGCGATACGTAACGCCGAAACCAACAGTATTACCTCGTTGATAGTTCAACGTGAAATCGAAGTCTTTATAACGATACACTGCACCAACATTCCATCGAGAATCTTGCTCTAGCTGTCCAGCTCTGTCACGCGAATAGTCATTCCCTTCGAACTCAAGCTTTAGCGTTAGCGGCTCCCATGGTGTTTGGTATTCCACACCACCGAAAAATGCGGTTGTTCCTTTAAAAAACTGGTCGTAGTCTACCTTACCACCGCGGCCAGAGAAGCCCCCTGGGCGTTCACAGAAGCTGTCTTTAAGCTCGCAAAACGGGTTGCTGATGTCATCGGCTGTACCAAGGTATCCCCAGCCTAAGCCAAGGTGAAAGTCGAATGGACCGATAGATTTACTGGCGTTGACGTATTCACTTTCAAAAAAGCCTGTTCCACCAAAGTCTCTGAAGCCGACACTGATATCTGGCAGATAGTAGCTTTCTTTCCACAACCTGAATTTAACGTCTAAGCCTTTATCTTTCAGCGTTTGATCACCACTGAATGATTCAACTTGACTGTAAAGTCTTGTGCGCACGTCAGTATAACGGGCAGTTGCTTCCATCCAATCATAAAGCTGAATGTTAACTGACCAGAAGCGATATTCGCCGTTGTCGGTATAGTTAATGGCCATTCCACCTTCGTCTCGCATACGAGCCGTTGGTGTTTGAATAAGACCATTTCCGCCCTGCACCATCTGCGAAGGAGTAACGCGAACTTGAGTATCAGCAAAAGCGGTAGAAGAAAGCGCGCTGCCAATTACAAGCGCGAGTGTTTTTTTCTTAGAAAGTAGTGGCGCACTCATTGAGGTAAAACCCTATGTACTGCTAAAGCGGCTACGCGCTCATTTAATTGCTTAAGTTTATTGCTAAAGAGTTCTGATGAGATAGGAACATAGACTTGGCTGCCCGGCATAAGCTGCCCAAAATCTAAATTCCAATAAGCAATACCTTTTTCTTCAATATTTCCCATTGGATCAATTACGTAGACATGACTTCTGTCGGCATCAACCGCTTTTTTCACCGTGTGAACAGCCGTATAAACCGACGTATCGCTTTGATGCTTGTACGCACCAGGCTTTACAACAGCGCCAGAGAAATGCACAACGTCAGGTCTTCCATTTAGTCGAATCCAATATTTACCTGGCTGAAACATAGGGTTGTCTTCAAAAAACAACCTTGCTCGATTGTAGGAAATTGGCATGTCTATGCGTGTAGACACCGTCCATGAGCTTACCTGATCATAGAGATTTTGAAGGGCTTTATGTGTTTCAGAATCGGCATCAAATTGATTGAGCAGTCCGCTAATTTGAGATAGCGCTATCTCTTTCTCTTCTTCAGCTTTAGGGTTAGCTAAATCAAAGGCTGAAGCTGAAGGCCAGTACCAATCACCATTATCAGCGACAATGGACAGTACGCTTGATAGTCGTATTGGCCTGTCGAACTGATAGGTTTGCTTGTTTATCATGACACTAACAAGGTTATCATTTGCATATAACTTGGTAGCTGCAGTAAGGCCTAGGGCAATAAAAAGCGTATAGATATACTTCATTATTGCGTTGCTCCTTGTGTCTTCATCTCACGTACTACTCGGCTTAAATAAACCATATCGTAAACGTCTCCTTCAGGGCTGAACTGCTGCTTTGAGGCCAGAAGTTCCTTCGAGTATTTGTGCAAGAAATACGTGTTTTCCCACGACAACCCTACGTCGATAAATGGCGTGTATTCAGAAAATTCTACGGTTTCGATAACCTTAATTACCGGAACAGAAAAACCTAAATATTCGCGAGTTTCTTCCCCTTCTATTCGCCAAGATGAGTCAACCGGCACACCGTAACCTATGGAAGCAATATCAACTTTGCGTTTCCAATTGAATGGTAGAACATTGTTGGTGGCAAGCGGGTTGTGCTGAAGATTTCCCGTGTAGTATAGGTCGTGATCCAAACCTTCAGTTTTAACGATAATGCCATGGTGCATGGTGAAGATGACTTTATCACCAGATACCCATCGGTACTTTTCACCATCGATATACGCAAGGGCAAGCGAGGCTGCATCTCTTCCGCCCGCTTTAATTTGCATAAGATCAGCTTTACTAGCAGCAATCTCTTCAACGGTATAACTAACTGTTCTATCTTTTAGCGCGAGCTTCAGCGTGTTGTAATACGCTAGTGACGTGGTGGAACATCCGGAAAGAAAAAGGCAAACAACACCCGAAAGGGCAAATAAAGTGTGTAGTTTCATTAAAATGCGCCGACAAAAACTAAAAACAAATGAACTTTGCTATAAAAATAAAAAAAGCCGCTAAAAAAAGCGGCTTTTTCGAATACTCTTAAATTTACTGTACGGTCGGTGCGTAAGTAAATGTAACAGGTACGGTGATGGTTTTTGTTACAGAACCAGAGGTAGTTACAGTAACAGTTTCGGTTGTACCTACGCACACACCATCAACGATTTGGTCGTCACCTTCACAAGTAGGTTGACCTGGATCAGTACCGCCATTTCCTGGTGCATCAGCAGAGTTGTTGTTTACAACACCCGCAACGATACCCGCAACAACAACACCAGACGCGATCATACCGCCGCTTACGCCACCAGCACCAGTGGTACCATCACCACCTTGGCCGTCTTGTGCGTTAACGCCTGCAACCATAGTTGCAGCTGCAAATAATGCAATGATTGACTTTTTCATAACAGTCCTTTAATAAAATAACCCACTAAATCCTATGCTAAATCATTTTCAACCATTTGACTAGATTATAATCGACAAATGACTTAGATTTCTTATCTTAACAAGCCTCGCTGTGCGAATGAAACAGTTTCTTTATCACCAACCACAAAATGATCTAAAACTGGCACATCGATCGACGCCATTGCGCTTTTGATCTCTGCGGTTAATCGTATATCCGCATGACTAGGCTCAGCAACGCCTGAAGGATGATTATGAACCAAAATGATCGCGGCTGCATTATCGATCATTACTTGTTTGATCAATTCTCTTGGATAGACCGCTGCACTGTTTATCGTACCGTTAAACATAGTGCGAAAAGCAATAAGCTGATGTTGGCTATCAAGCATTAAAAGCGCGAACTTCTCACGTTCACAGTCTCTTAGCTTTGCCTGTAGATAACGTTTAGTATCATCTACATTATTAAAAACGTCCTGACGCTTCAGCTTTATTTCCAAATTGCGTTTAAATATTTCAAAGCCCGCCTGAAACTGCGCATACTTGCACGGTCCAACTCCCGTTATTTTGGCAAACCGTTCTTTCGTTGCTGTTACCACACCCCTTAAGCAGCCTAGCTCGTTGAGAAGTTCATGTGCTACAGACACAGCGCTTTTTCCTTTCACACCTTTTCCCAGCAAGACAGCGATGAGTTCAGCATCACTTAAGCTTTCAGCCCCGTGCTGCAATAATTTTTCTCTTGGCCTTTCATTCTTTGGCCATACTTTTATCGACATTCATCTAGCCCGACTATTCTATAAAAGGTTGTTTATAGATGAATGGTGACAAAGAAACGACTGTATAAAAGGCGGGTTTATTATTGATTTTTGACACCTGTAGGCACTGTTTACATGCCACTGTCGAAACAAGACCTACTTTCGTTCAGCTATCCGATTTTTTGTCACCATGGTAGGCTAACGCTAATTTCGAGATTTTGTGTTCTTCTATGTCTATTGCTAATAAAAATATTTTGCTAGGTGTTACTGGCGGGATTGCCGCTTATAAAGCACCCGATCTTGTGCGCAAGCTTACTGCGTTAGGCGCAAACGTGCGTGTGGTTCTAACAGACTCTGCCGCAGAGTTCGTTAGTTCACTATCACTTCAGGCTGTGTCAGGAAATCCAGTGCATCGCCAGCTGCTTGATCCTGCTGCTGAAGCCGCAATGGGGCATATTGAATTGGCAAAGTGGGCTGATATCCTACTTGTTGCACCCGCAACCGCAAACACCATTGCTAAGCTTGCTCACGGTATGGCAGATGACTTGCTGACTACACTGTACCTTGCAACAACAGCGAAACTCTTTATTGCTCCTGCCATGAATCAACAAATGTGGAAAGCGGTAGCAACAAAGCGCAACATCGATATTTTAAAAGAGCACGGCGTAACCTTTATTGGCCCGGCAAGTGGTGAACAAGCCTGTGGCGATGTGGGTTCAGGTCGAATGGTTGAGCCTGTTGATATTGCCAATGT
The DNA here is from genome assembly GCF_041414725.1 of Alteromonas sp. DY56-G5. Taxonomy (NCBI): domain Bacteria; kingdom Pseudomonadati; phylum Pseudomonadota; class Gammaproteobacteria; order Alteromonadales; family Alteromonadaceae; genus Alteromonas; species Alteromonas sp. DY56-G5. Next base: position 53,776 of record NZ_JANHZQ010000026.1, read on the forward strand.
AATAAATGACGCAGAGAGAGACGCTTTATCCCTTTCTTCGTCGCTAAAGGCGTTATCGGGAAAGAATATTACGATAACAGCGGGACCAACCAGAGAGCCTTTGGACCCTGTACGATATATTTCAAATCACAGCTCAGGAAAGATGGGGTTTGCCATCGCTCAGGCAGCAGCACTCGCGGGGGCAAATGTAACCTTAGTGGCAGGTCCTGTGTCGCTTGAAACGCCCGAACGCTGTGACCGTATTAATGTCACTACCGCAGAGGAAATGCTTAATACTTGTCAAACGCTTAAAGCCTCCACAGATATATTTATTAGTACGGCTGCTGTAGCAGATTACAAGGCCGTGAGCGTTGCCGATAATAAAATTAAGAAAACCGGTGATGAGTTAACACTTACTTTTGTTAAAAACCCTGATATTCTAGCAACTATATCCACCAGCCAAGACAGACCATTTTGTGTGGGCTTTGCGGCCGAAAGCCAAAATGTAGAAGATTATGCGCGTTCGAAGCTAGCCAAAAAGAAGCTAGACATGATTGCGGCTAACGATATTACTGCCGAGGGTCTGGGGTTTAACAGTGATAAAAATGCACTGCACGTAATATGGCAAGATGGTGATAAACGATTACCTGCAACCAGTAAAAACGAGTTAGCGGGTCAATTACTTGCACTTATTGCAGAGCGCTACACTTTAAACAATAAAAACTAACAGATGCTTATTAAGTGTCGATAATAAAAACGATAAATATAAACGCTTTGGTGTAAGCCAACTTAACATGGAGCCCGAGTTGCTATAACTCGGTAGCGGAGGAAATACTTTCGTCATGCCTGCTGTCAAAAAAACAAATCGCAGAGCTCAAATTCTGCAAGCACTTGCTGGAATGTTAGAAACCAGCCCAGGTCAACGTATCACTACTGCTAAATTAGCGGAAAAAGTGGGAGTGTCTGAAGCGGCACTTTACCGTCACTTTCCAAGTAAAGCGCGAATGTTTGAAGGGCTTATCGAGTTTATTGAAGAAACACTTTTCACGCGCATCAATAAGATTGTGAATGAAGAGAAAGACTCGCTTACGCGTTGTCAGCTTATTCTTCATCTTATTTTGGGCTTTGCTGAGAAGAACCCGGGCATTACTCGAATATTAAATGGTGATGCGTTAATGGGTGAACAAGACCGGTTGCGCGCGCGCATAGCAAAGCTTTTCGAGCGTTTAGAAACGCAGCTTAAGCAAGTGCTAAGAGAGCGCAAGCTACGGGAAGGTAAAACCCTTTCTGCAGATGAAGCGATTATCGCCAACATGATGATTTGCTACACCGATGGCCGTATTAATGGCTTTATCCGTAGTGGATTTACGCGTAAGCCAACAGAGCAGTTCAATGAACAATGGGCTGCTTTCAAGCAAATGTTTGTTTAGAACCCAATTAAGTTACGACGAAGGGTTACGACTAAGGCGCTTTCAAGCGCCTTTTTTATTGCTTTTGCCCCATCCTAAATAGCGTTGACACTTTTCAAAATTAATGCAAAAAGTTCAATTAAATCAGACAGCTGTCGAGTTCAGCTCTCAGCGTTCCAACATGCACATAATTCATTACTTCACTTACTATTCGTAAGCTACAGGCACAAAAAAAGCAGCATAAAAATGCTGCTTTTTAACGTTTAATAAATATGGACTTACTTGCTAAACGTGTTTCCAAAGAAATCGCCGTCGTTCCACTTAGGCTTGTTCTTTTGGTTTGCTAGTGTCCAACCAATTTGCGCGTTAACCTTGGTGAAAGTCTCTGCCGCATTCCAGTTGAATGGCTGGTTAATGTCGTCGCTAGGCTTATGGTAGTGCGTAGATAAGAACTGACCAAACACCTTGCTGCCATCTACGTTAGGATCTTTAGACTTCAGACCCGGCACCATAAACACTGAAGGCACACCTTGCTTTACAAACGCATAGTGATCTGAGCGAGTGAATAACGCTTGCTCAGGCCATGGGTCAGGGCTTAGTTCAATGTTGGCATTCGCCGCCGCTTTTTCCACTGACTCTTGCAAATCACTGTGGTTCGCGCCAAACGCAATAACGTCTGCAAACTCGTAAGTCAAAATTGGCATATCTAGATTTACGTTCGCCACCATTGAAGTAACCGGTACAGTTGGATTACGAGCAAAATAGTCTGCACCTAGCAGGCCCTTCTCTTCACCCGTTACCGATACGAACAGAATTGAGCGCTTTGGCTTTTCTTCCATTTCGCTAAACAGGCGTGCAGTTTCTAACATCACTGACGTACCAGACGCATTGTCCATGGCACCATTGTTAATGTTGTCTTTCTTCACGGTCTTGGCAAAACCAATATGGTCAGAGTGAGCAGAGAAAACCACATACTCGTTTTTAAGCTCTGGGTCAGAACCTTCAAGTACACCCACAACATTTGGGCTAGTGATGGTGTCGTGTACGCTCGTCTTACTGATATCAACCACACCGTTTAACGCAAAGCCTTGCGGTACTTTGTCGGCTTCAAGCTGTGCATAAACGTCATCAAGGCTCTTTTCTGCGCCTTCAAATAACTTACGCGCAGCGCCTTCACTCATGTAAGCGCCACCTTTAAGCTGAGAAAAGCTGTTTGCAGGCTGACCACTGTCGTCTAACCATGCCATACGCGGCGTATGGATGTAGTTCAAACGGCTTTGATAAGGGCGTACCTTTTCATTTTTAGGCGTTGTGATAGTGATCATGCCAATAGCGCCATTGTCTACCGCATACTTTTGCTTTTGATAGCCAGACGCAAAGTGAGCGCCCTCTTCTGATGGAAAGTCACTTGGCTTACCAGCAAGCGCTACAACAACCTTACCTTTTACATCTAAGTCTTTGTAATCGTTGTGAGATAGCTCGTCTGCCACAATGCCGTAGCCCACAAAGACCATTTCACCTTTTACATTAGCCTCGGTGCTAAGCAAGCTCGGGCTAGCTAGATATTCTTTCGGGTAGTCAAAATCGACGGTTTCGCCGTTTTGCGTGAAAGTAAACTTGGGAGACTCTTGAACCAGATTCGCTTTGCGAAACGCTACGTTTTGCATGTAGCCGTCTGTACCCGCTGGCTTCAAACCATATTTAGCAAATTCGGTCGCAATATATAGCGCCGCAATTTCATGGCCACGAGAGCCCGTGTCACGACCTTCAAGCAAATCATCTGCTAGGAAAAACAGGTGCGATTTGATTCGCTGTGTATCAGGGTTAAAAGCATTGTCTGTCGATGCGTGGTTATGGGCAGTAGCAGCAAAGGTCATTGCTGTCATTGCACTACCTATAAGGAGTTTTTTTATCATTCTAATTTCACCATATAACTAAGTATGCATCATGGTAACGCAGTTGATAGGCGGAATACCATTAAACTACTAACGTTTACCATGTGTTTCCTACCGTTGCTCGCATTTTATGAGCAAGGTAAAATTGCCAGCCACATACCGGCTCAGCTTCCGGGTGTTTTTATATTTTTTTAGTGAAGAGCAGCATCTATGTCAAAAGACGACATTCTTTACCGCGTTCAGTTCATCAGCAACGGTGAGCGCTATGAGTTATACGTGAAAAGTCTTATGCAGGGCGCTTTGTTTGGCTTTATCGAGATAGGTGACTTTGTGTGGGATACTCACACAAGTGTTGTTGTAGACCCTAGTCATGAAAGGTTGAAAACCGAATTTTCTGAAGTAACAAAAACTTATGTACCGATGCACAACATTTTGCGCATTGACGCCGTAAATAAAAAAGGTTCAGCCAAAATTACTAAATTAGAAAATAAATCTGATAAAGTAACTGCTTTCCCTAGTCCAATATATACACCAACGAAAGAGTAACCGCCGGGTCATTCCGGTGAAGGTTGCCGGAGACCCTTATGTATCGCTATGTTTTAGCAGCATTATTATTTATTTGCAGCGTTAGCTCATCTGCAAAGGACCTTAACGATGAAAGCTTGTATCAACTACTTGATGACATTTGGCAATACGAGCTTTCGGTTTCCCCGCTTCTAGCTTCTCGCGAAGGCGATACTTCACTCGCTCACGTATTACCAGACAACTCTCCCAAAGCCCTGAAAGCACAAAATGAACAATGGCGTACTTTTCAAAAGGCCTTAAGTCAGTATAAAAAAGAAGACATCTCTACTGATGCTTATATTGCCTTGCTGATGCAACAATATCGTTTAGCTAACTATGTGGACGAATATACGTATCGCGCGCATTTAGTGCCTATCAATTCAGAATATGGCTTCCACGGTGCAATGGCCTCGCTTCCTAATTTATCCACCTTTAAGCGCGTAGAAGATTATCAGGCCTACATTAGCCGCCTAAATGCGCTGAAACCTTATTTTGACCAACAAATTGCGTACATGAAACAGGCGCTAAAAGAAGGCTACACGCAACCTAAAGTCGTGCTGAAAGGGTTTGAGAACTCGGTGGCGTCATACATTGTTGAAAACGCCGAGGACAGTGGCTTTTATTCTCCATTTACCCGTTTCCCAGAGTACTTTACTGCCGAGCAAAAATCAGCGCTAACGGAGCAAGGCAAGGCTGCCATAAATAGCAGCGTATTGCCTGCGTATCAAATGTTCTACGATTTCATGGTAGATGAATACATTCCCAACGCCCGTGAAGATATTGCCGCGAATAACTGGCCTGATGGCGTGGCGTATTACGCCAATAGAGCCAAGCATTACACCACCACGGATATGACGCCTCAGGAAATCCATGATTTAGGTTTGTCTGAAGTAAAACGCATTCGCGCGCAAATGCAGCAAATTGTGGATGAGCTTGGCTTTGATGGCGACATTAACGAATTCATTACGTTTTTACGCGAAGACCCGCAATTCTATGCCACCAGCGCTGAAGATTTACTAAAAGAGGCGTCGTTTATTGCAAAGAAAATGGACGCAAAACTTCCTTCGCTCTTTGAGTATCTGCCAAGAACACCCTACGGTGTAGCGCCTGTACCAGACGCTATCGCGCCCAAATATACAACGGGCCGTTACATTCATCCTAGCCGCGATGATCAGCCTGGATATTACTGGGTAAACACTTATGCCCTCGATAAGCGCCCTTTGTATGCATTGCCTGCACTGACCTTGCACGAAGCAGTGCCTGGCCACCATCTTCAAATATCGTTGGCAGCAGAGCTTGAAGACTTACCTATGGTACGTCGTAACACCTATATTTCAGCGTTTGGTGAAGGCTGGGGTCTGTACTCTGAGTTTTTAGGTATTGAAGCAGGTATTTACGAAACGCCGTACGACAACTTCGGTCGCTTAAGCTACGAAATGTGGCGTGCGTGTCGCTTGGTTGTGGATACCGGTATGCACACGATGGGCTGGAGCCGTCAACAAGCGGTTGATTATATGATGGAAAACACCGCGCTTTCAGAACACAACGTAAATACTGAAATAGACCGCTATATCTCTTGGCCAGCGCAAGCCTTGTCTTACAAGATTGGTGAAATCAAAATTAAAGGCCTTCGCAAGAAGGCAGAGAAAGCATTAGGCGAGCGTTTTGATGTGCGTAAATTCCACCGCGCCGTGTTAGAAAACGGCTCAGTTCCATTGTTTATCTTGGAGCAAAACATCAATACGTTTATAGAAGAACAAAAGGCACAATAAACATGATCGTTGCATTTGGTGTTATTGGATTACTTATCCTGTTTTTAATTTACTTTGTGCTGCGAGCGCAGAATTTACAGAAAGAGCTGGCGCTATTGCGTCACTCGAATAAACAGACCAACAACAAGGTTACGTATGCTTATCGCAACCTTGTTCTTGTTACAGATGCGTTAGAGAAAAATCTTACTGCGCGTATTGAAAGTGCCTATAAAAGCCGCCTTATCGACCATACTCAATACAATGCGCTGCACCCGCTTATGCGCAACTTTTCGACAATCGTCATGGCCTGTTGTGAGAAAGGCATGTCATTTGAGGAGTCACTGAATAAGGTGCTGCTTAATGAAGAAGTGACGCTTGAGGAAATTCGTGAGGTGGTGAAAGCACTCCCTAGCAACGTACGTATGGTGTGGTCAAAAAATACCGCCGACGGCTTCATTGCTTTTTGCCAAACCGTTACAGCAACAGTAAGTGGCACGACTACAAAGGCTCAAAAAGAACCATCTGAAGAGTAACATTTTACTCTATGTCCCTCGTTAGCGCTTATACAGCGCTAACTGTATGGCAGGGTCGTCTGCTTTGCTATGTAGTAAGGTCAGCGACCCTAGCCATGTTCCTACACTTTTAAAAGTTTAATCTTTTTACCTTTCCAGACTAATCAGTAAGTTAGCACTTAAAACAACAAGCCAAAAACCTTTTGTCTTGAAAAGGGTTATTGCTGCACTATAATACTGTATAAAAATACAGTTCATTTTGAGTACCATGAATAAATCGTTATCCGTGCTTAATAACCACCCGCATATTTGGCGGGCCAGAGATCAGAGACAAAGTGAAACCAAGTTTTCACTGGGTTTTCCGCGTCTGGATAAAGCTCTTAACGGTGGCGTTGCATCTACAGGTCTTGTCCGTATCTCTTCGTTAACCGGCATGGGTGAACTTTCACTCTTTAAACAGGCTATATGCCAACACCGTACGCATAAGCTGGTGGTATTTATTAACCCTCCCGGGCTACTACAGTCGCCGTGGTTAGAAAACTTGGGGCTTAAAGCGCAACAAGTGCTGGTAGTAAAACCAGGTTCTGAACAAGAGTCGTTGTGGGCAGCAGAGCAATGTTTAAAAAGTACGGCTTGCCATTGCGTAGTGCTGTGGAGTAATGCTGTAAATCAAAAAGAAGCACGACGCCTACAGGTAGCAGCAACGCATAATGATGCGCTGTGCTTACTGTATACTCCACCGCAACAGCAGGCCTCACAGTTAGGTTATCCGAAGGCCAGCTTAAGTGATTCACAAGCCACTCCTTCGAATCAAAGCGACGGTGCATTACCCATTACGTTGGATATTGCGCTAAAGGGTAAACCCCACGCTTTGGCAGTGAACATACGCAAGCAGCGTCATGGGTGGCCCAAAGATAACATTGTTATTTCCCATCGGTGGACCCCCGACAATCACGCCATTAAATGGGCCATGGCACACAACACGCTTTCCGATCAGGCATTACACTCTGTGAGCTAATGATGCTGTGGGCTTATATTTACTGCTATCAACTAACTTTAGACAGCCATATCAAAGCGGCTAGAAGTAAGCGTGCACATAGCCAGTTGTCGAAGCACGAAACTAACAACCAGTATTCAGCGTTAGCGTCGAATACTCCCGTTGCAGTGTACTGCAGTAAAACAAACAAAATTACGCAGTGTAATGATATTGCGAAAAAAGAAGGTATTGAAATTGGGCATGGGCTAGCTCAAGCGGCGGCGCTATGCCCTTACGTACATATTCTGCCTTTCAGTGAAGAAGCCGAAAAGCATATGCTGACGCAGTTAGCCCATCGGCTTTACCCACTGGCTTCTGACATCGTATTAGACAACCACATTCACTCGAATAGTGTCAGCGGTCTGGCAGTAAGGCTAGATAATCTAACTCATTACTATGGCGGCCATACGCCACTGTGGAAAACCTTAACTCAAGCTCTGGCTGAAGCAGATATTCGTTATCATTTTGCTAGCGCATGGACAATTGAGGCCGCAAAAGTATTAGCGCTTCATAAATTTAATACCTACTTACATACATCCGATGACATAAAAAAAGCGCTAAGTGCGTGCCCGCTTTCTATTACGGCTCTATCTCCCAAGGTCATTGACTCATTGGCAAGGGTGGGCGTTTCCTGCGTACAACAGTTGCTTGCCATGCCGGTACAAGAGCTGGGGCGGCGCTTTGACAATGACACCATTATGTATCTTACTGCGTTAAGGGGAGAAACCTTTCCACGCGTTACGTTATTTAGGCCTTTGGAGCACTTCGATAATTTTATCCTCTTGCCTTTTGATATTGAAAACACGCAGCATCTAACCCCTTTTGTCACCCAGCAGTTTGAGCATTTATCTCACTATTTACGGGCAAGAAACTTATATACATCCAGCATCAGCGTACATATTCATTTCAGAGAAGCACCTGTAATGGATATTAATATACGTTCGGCGCTTCCTCAGTCATCAGTAAAAAGTTGGCTGCCGTTATTTAGTCTTAAAACTGAGAGTCTGGTGTTGCCTGAGCCAGCTACAGCCATTGCGCTTACCTGTCAGCAATTTGAAGAAATGGATACGCAGAATGGCGATTTTTTTAGCGACAGATTTAACGATATTGCACAAAAGCAATTAATTGGGCGCTTAAACGCGAAGCTAGGCGATAACAGTACGTTTCAACCTCGCGCTGCCGACAGCCATCAATTTGAATATATGACGGTGACGGAGCCGAGCGTCGGTAACTGTGCCGGTAATTACGCTTATAGCAGTGACATTACGCCTACCTTCACCTTTGATGTACCTAAACCGCTTATTCAGGCTACCCAAATTTGCTTTGGCCCCGTGCGATTACACAGTGAGTGGTGGCATGACAGCCCAACAAAGCGTGATTATTTCATCGCCCAAACTGAGCAATGCGTAAGGCTTTTAGTGTTTAAAGATGAAGAGAGCCGCTGGTGGGTGCAGGGCCTTTTTTGTTAGCGGTATGCGGTTAAAGAAAAGGGTAAAGGCTATATCATGAAATACAGTGAGCTCTTTTGCCAAAGCAATTATAGCTTTCTTTGCGGTGCCTCTTCCCCCGCAGAGCTTGTTACCACGGCATCTTTCCTTGGTTACGACGCGCTTGCCATTACCGATGAATGCTCAGTGGCGGGAGTAGTACGAGCTTTCGATGAAATTAAGCATCAGGGTCTACCGATTACGCTTATTGTGGGTAGTTACTTTGTATTTGATGACACTTTATCTTTTGTGCTGTTGTGCCCGAACAAAGCGGCCTATAGCGAACTGTGCCGAATTATTACTAACGCGAGGCGTCGCTCTGATAAAGGTGAATATCAACTTGCTGAGTGGGACTTGCGTACCATTCGCCATTGCAAATTCATTTGGTTACCAAGCGGCAAAGAAGCTAAAGACAAGCATTGGGCTGAATGGCTGCAAAAACATCCTAGTATTGATGCCTATATTGGCGCTCAGCGCCTATTAGACGGACGGGATCACCACAGGTTTGCGCATTACAATCATCTGCAGTCTGCCTACCCTTTCCCTGTTATTGCCTGTACAGGTGTACTCATGCATCACGCTGACAGACTGCCGCTTCAACATGTATTGCATGCTACTAACGTGCATACCAGTGTAGATAAAATAGGTCGGGATGCGTTGAGTAATGCAGAGCGTAGTCTGCGAACCGTACAAAAAATTAAGAAGCTTTACCCTGAGAAATGGATTGCCAATACCAATGCCCTTGCCCACGCATTCACATTTTCTTTAGAAGAGCTGCGCTACCACTATCCTGCAGAGCTTGTACCTGAAGGGTATACGCCCACTTCGTATTTGCGGGAACGTGTAGAGGCCGGCATAAAAGTGCGCTTTCCTGAAGGTATAACCCCTGATATCCGCCAAACCATAGAAAAAGAACTTACGCTTATTGCCGAGCAAGAGTATGAGTATTTCTTTTTAACCATTTACGACATTGTTCAGTTTGCCAAGCGACAACGCATTTTGTATCAAGGGCGCGGCTCTGCGGCCAACTCGGTAGTGTGCTATTGCTTGGAAATAACCGCAGTAGACCCAAGGCAAATAAGTGTGCTGTTCGAGCGCTTTATTTCCAAAGAGCGTAACGAACCGCCAGATATTGATGTGGATTTTGAGCATCAACGCCGTGAAGAGGTCATCCAATACATTTATCAAAAGTACGGCCGGGAAAGAACCGCTATCGCGGCTACGGTTATTTGCTATCGCTTCAAGTCAGCGTTTAAAGATGTGGGCAAGGCGCTGGGCTTTAGCGAATCACAGCTTGATTTTGTGGTAAAGCAGATTAATCGCCGAGACAGCGTTATTCCGTGGAAATCCCAGCTGGCAGGGCTTGGGCTAAACCCTGAAGAGCCTAGGGTGCAGCAGTTAATTACCCTTACCGAAGCTTTACTGGGCACGCCCCGACATTTGTCGCAACATGTAGGCGGTTTTGTTATTAGCGCAGGGCCGCTCTACGATCTTGTTCCTGTTGAGAACGCCGCGATGGAAGAGCGTACTATTATTCAGTGGGATAAGGACGACATTGAAACCTTAGGCCTATTAAAAGTCGATGTACTCGCGCTTGGGATGTTAAGCGCTATACGTCGTGCATTCTCTCTTATCAATAAACAATACCCTGTTGAAACCAGTATTCCCTTCATTACTAAGCTCGGGGATGACAAACAGGTTTTCGATATGATTTGTCGGGCCGATACGGTAGGCGTTTTTCAAATAGAATCACGGGCTCAGATGTCTATGCTGCCAAGGCTCAAACCTCGTCGCTATTACGATTTGGTCGTACAAATAGCCATTGTACGGCCAGGTCCGATTCAGGGTGATATGGTCCACCCTTATTTGATACGCCGACACGGTAACGAAACCATTAGCTACCCATCTAAAGATGTGGAGAAAGTTCTGTCTCGCACCATGGGCGTGCCTATCTTTCAAGAGCAAGTGATTCAGCTTGCCATGGTTGCAGCTGGCTTCAGTGGCGGAGAAGCCGATCAACTGCGGCGCGCAATGGCGAGCTGGAAAAAAGACGGTAGAATTTTTGAGTTCAGAGACAAGCTTATTAAGGGGATGACGGATAAAGGCTATGACAGCACGTTCGCCCACAACTTATTTGAACAAATAAAAGGCTTTGCAGGTTACGGCTTTCCTGAATCGCACTCAGCATCTTTTGCCGTATTAGCTTATGTGTCTTGCTGGTTGAAGTTTTACTTTCCTGTTGAGTTCTACGTAGCGCTGTTAAATAGCTGGCCCATGGGGTTTTATTCTCCGTCTCAGTTAGTTCAAGATGCTAAGCGTCACAACATACGGGTAGAAGCGCCCTGTGTTAACCAATCTGACGTTGAGCATTCTCTGGTGGTACAAGGCCAAAAAAAACACATTCAGCTTGGTCTTAAGCTTATTAAAGGCTTAAGTGAAGCATCGTCTCAGCTTATCGTGGAAAACCGTTCAGACAAAAGCTACACCAATGTTGAACAATTACAGCAGCTATCGCTTAAAAGTCACGAACTAGAGGCACTGGCCAGCGCCGATGCCCTTCGCACTATTTCAGGCAATCGATATGAAACTCGCTGGCGAATTATGGATACTCAAACGCGTTTACCACTGTTTGATACTGACGATTTTTATGCAGATAAAAATGCCACACCACTGGGTGCTGCACCGACCGAGGCAGAAAACTTACTTGAAGACTATGCCTCAACCGGCTTATCAGTAAATAACCACCCTATTTCTTTACTCAAGAAGCAGCATAAGCTTAAAGACATAAGCTGGTCCAATTCACTTAAAGACAAGACCAATAAATCTGTTGTAAAAGTGCTTGGCGCAGTAACAGGTCGTCAAGCACCAGGCACTGCCGCAGGTGTTACCTTTCTGACTTTGGAAGATGATATAGGCAATATGAACGTTGTGGTGTGGCAAGCTACCGCTCGTGCTCAGCAACAAACATTTTTAAAAGCTAAACTGTTACAGGTAAATGGTATTATTGAACGCTCCAAAGAGGGAGTTATTCATATCATCGCAGGTAAGCTTATTGATCGGACGCCGTGGCTCGAAAAGCTGTCATTAAGTTCAAGAGATTTTCACTGAATATTTTACACCCGCAAAACGATAAATTATGGTGTATAGCTATGCGATTTATTTTTGTATTAAAAAACTTCCTCTCAAGGAAATGCTTCAAAGATAATTTATTTGTATATTGTAAATTGCTGTAGTCATTTGGAGTTTAGAATGATGCGATGTATTGGGCTTTTCATTGGCTGTTTGTTTAGCCTTAATATTTATGCAGATAAATATGTGATTGGCGCACAAAACTTAGCTTATTTCCCCCATTACGATTTTGCATCATCAACAGATAAAGGGGTTGCCTGGTCAATTTTAGAAGCTTTTTCTGAAGCTTCGGGACACGAGTTTGTGTATTTAAGCTTGCCTATAAGACGGCTTCAACTCGAGTTAGTTAAAGGTAATGTTGACTTTGTATACCCTGATAATAGAGGCTGGTATAACAGCATTACCACTTCAAATGACAAGTACTTTTCCCTCCCATTAACCAGCGCAGTAACGGGGACAATTGTAAAACGACAGAACGCTGGGAAAGGCATCGAAAAGATAAAAAACCTCGCCATGCCGTTAGGCTTCACACCGGTAAATTGGCAAGAAAGAATAGACACTCAACGTACCCAAATAACTTGGGTTACGGATATTCAACAAGGCTTGGCGCTTTTGTACCAAGAACGTGTAGACGGGTTAGATTTAGAGTATTTCGTTAGCCAGCGATCTGCTCCTCTATCATATGAGCAAGATGCATTTACTTTAGATTTGACGCTTCCACATAATGAAATTCCTTTTTCCCTATCTACGCTTTATCATCAAGACATTATTAGTGAACTTAATAAGTTCATATCCTCAAATCCAGAATTAATTGATAGTATAAAAACAAAATACGGAATAACCCCTTTCGAGCAGTTGTCTCAGAAGCTTTTGATAGAACAAGGATTGAAAATTGAAGAGGTTTGGAAATAGTATTCGTCGCTTTGTGCAAATGGCGGTATTGCCAGTTACATGCACACTTTCAAGTCCTTTTGTTTCAGCCGACACCTATATCGTAGGCGCTCAAAATATTGAATATTATCCGTATTACAACTTTTCATCGGATCATGAAAAGGGGTTGGGTTGGGCTATTCTTGAAGCATTCTCAAAGCAAAGCGGACATCGCTTTGTATACTTGAGCATGCCAGTTAAACGCCTTCAGATAGAATTGAAAAAGGCAATGTAGACTTTGTCTTTCCTGATAACGCCAGATGGTATGATCAAATAACCCATAGCCTTAACAAAGTATATTCTGAACCTCTGGCAGAAACATTCGCCGTGACTTTGGTTAAAACAGATAACCTTGGTAAAGGAATTACTCATATAACAAAACTTGCCACGCCAGACGGATTTTCCCCTGTAAAGTGGGAACAGCAAATTAAGAACGGTACCGTTAAGGTAACAGGCGTAAACAGTATTTATGATGGGCTTAACCTTCTACAGAGCGATAAAGTAGATGCTTTAGATGTGGAATATAATGCCGCTAAAAACGTTGCTCGTCGCTTTCCGCAAATGGGATCATTTGCCGCTGATTTAACCCTGCCACACAACGTTGTCTCATTTTCGCTATCAACCTTAAGACACCCCGAGATCATTGCCGAGCTCAATACATTCATACTTTCAGAATCTGAAAGCATAAATAAAATTAAAGCGAAGTATGGTATTGAAGATACAAAGCAACTGATCGAGCGTCTGATGGAAGAGCAACATGTAAGTGCAGATACACGCTGGACACCTTTGTAAAAACTTCAACAGTGTCAGTAAATTACACTACTCGCGTGGAATAGTTCGGCATTTAGTTTTTATTATCTCTTTGAAATTAAAATAATTTTTAATTGGAAAAAATTTTGCTTGTTGATTATCAGATCAAGGAGCAATTATGAAACAGGCATCACTACTTCTATTTTCTTTTTTCATTATTTTCACCGCAAGTAGCGTACAAGCGAAACAAACCGTGAGTGTAGATTATATGCACGGCTTTGACGATATCGATGGTATGCGCTTCGCGTACAGGCCACTTGAACAAACGCTTACTACTGATTGGTTTGGCGACCTAAAGCTATACTGGGAAGTGAGTGCCGTAGTGTGGGAGTATGGTGAAAACGATACACATAGTACAAGCTACGGCGCGTCATTAACTCCTGTATTTATGAAACAGGTTTCAACGCTCTATGACAAATATCCCGTATATATAGAAGCGGGGATAGGAGCGAGTTACATAGGTAATCAGAAAGTCGCTGGTAAAGATATTGGATCTAACTATCAGTTCGAAGACAGATTAGGTGTTTTTGTAGAGATCGATAAGAAACAACATGTCGCACTGCGCTATATGCACTTTTCAAACGGCGGCTTCAACAATGACAACCCCGGATTAGACTTCCTGAACCTATCCTACGCCTACCACTTTTAAAGACATGGGGTCAGAGTACATTTTCATTTCTCGAGCATTTCGTTAAGGGCTGTTTTGATTTCGAGGAGTATTAGAAGTATTAATGTACTCTGACCCCATTTTGATGTTTTGAAGGGGAAAGATTGGGGATTAATGTACTCTGACCCCATTTTTTGTTTCTTCCAGACGCAAAAAACCCGCCGTTAGGCGGGTTCAGACTGTTGAAAAAGCCCTAGACGAAAGTCTGGGGCTTTGATCTAATAGGCATAGTGAAATTCGGAGTGTTCAC
>NZ_JANHZQ010000027.1:0-29713 GCF_041414725.1 Alteromonas sp. DY56-G5
GCGCCAGCAGGTGATCATTGATGTACTTGGCACATTATACCAAGAGATTTATTCCTGAATTTGATGCGGAATGTCGGCAGTAAAAAAATAATCGACGATTAAGTGATGGAAATAGCAAACGAACTTCGTAGTGTATATGGAAAAACTAAGAAGCAGGTAGGTCGTTTATTCCTGAAAAGGCGTGTTGTTTTTTTGCGTTTTTGGATGAGTATTACCTTTGTTCAGCGATGTTATTTTTTAGCAACCAGCATGCTTTTGGGGTGGTATGCTTCTTATTATTTTCTATCTGTTTTTCTTACTGCTATTGAAGCCGCTTGGCGTTGTGCGGTTTTGGCATCCAAAACACTATCGGTTTGCCACCTCTACCACATTGGCAAGACTAGCATGGACACGGGGCGTGGCGCTGCAGTTAGGAGTTTTAGCTAGGCAGTTGGGCTACTCTCTGAATTTAGTAGTGAAAGTGCTAACCCTTTAATAAGCATAGAAAACGTAACGGAAAATGAGCTTGAAAATGGTGAAGCGCAACTTACTAAGGAACAGGAGGAAGATATTTCTGAGTTAGAAAAGGATTTAACCACGCTACTGACTATAACGGTTCAAGAAGTAAAAAAGCCCGCATGTAGCAATCTACATGCGGGCTTTTAAATCTATCGAACAACTGCTTAAAAGCTAGCGTTGCCCGGTGTACGTGGGAATGGGATCACATCACGTACGTTTTGCATGCCAGTTACGTATGCTACAAGACGCTCGAAACCAAGACCGAAACCTGAGTGAGGTACGGTGCCGTAGCGGCGAAGGTCGCGGTACCACGCGTAGTCTTCTTTCGATAGGCCCATTTCGTCAAGGCGAGCATCGAAAACGTCTAGGCGTTCTTCACGCTGTGAACCACCGATGATTTCACCGATACCCGGCGCAAGTACATCCATTGCTGCAACTGTTTTACCGTCGTCGTTAATGCGCATGTAGAACGCTTTAATATCTTTCGGGTAGTTTTGCATGATAATTGGCGCACCAACGTGCTCTTCTGCAAGATAGCGTTCGTGCTCAGAAGATAAATCGATACCCCATTCAACAGGGAATTCGAATTCTTTGCCGCAGTTTTGCAGTATTTCGATAGCGTCAGTGTAGTCCATGCGAACAAAGTCAGAGCTTACTAACTTTTCTAAACGCTCAATGGCGTCTTTCTTAATACGCTGAGCAAAGAACGCCATGTCGTCAGGCAGTTCTTCAAGCACGGCCTTACATACATACTTCAGCATGTCTTCAGCTAGTTGTGCTACGTCTTTCAATTCAGCAAACGCCACTTCAGGCTCAATCATCCAAAACTCGGCGAGGTGACGAGATGTGTTTGAGTTCTCTGCACGGAACGTAGGGCCGAAGGTGTACACCTTAGACATAGCTGTACAGTAAGTTTCAACGTTAAGCTGACCTGATACCGTAAGGTAGGTTTCTTTGCCGAAGAAATCTTCTGAATAGTCAACATTACCTTTGTCGTCGCGTGGAAGGTTCATCATATCAAGGGTTGATACGCGGAACATTTCACCTGCACCTTCCGTATCGCTTGCCGTTAGAATAGGCGTAGAGATCCAGAAGTAACCTTTCTCATGGAAAAAGCGGTGAATCGCCTGAGACAAACAGTTGCGAACACGGGTTACCGCGCCGATAACGTTAGTGCGTGGGCGAAGGTGCGCATATTCGCGAAGGTACTCAATGCTGTGACGTTTAGCGGCCATTGGGTAGGTATCAGGGTTTTCTACCCAACCCAAAACTTCAACGTCAGTCGCGTCAATTTCAACGGCTTGGCCTTGGCCCTGAGACTCTTTCACTGTACCGGTAACCGATAATGAGCAGCCTGCTGTTAAGCGCTGGATATCGGCATAATTTGACAGAGAATTTAGCGCAATAACTTGTACAGGATCGAAGCAACTACCGTCGTGTAGTGCAATAAATGATAACCCCGCTTTAGAGTCGCGGCGTGTTCTTACCCAACCCTTTACGGTTACCGATTCGCCAACGGCGTACTTACCTTTAAGTACGTCAACTACGGGCGCATGCGTCATGTTAATTTCTCCGTCTTACTAATTTTATGTTGTTGCTTACTATTGAGTCATTTTCAACAACACAGTGCATTAAACTGTGGATGTAAAAATGCACTAAAATTTGCTTTATAGTCAATGTTTTTGGATTGCCATGCCGATAACTTACTAGAATCTGTATTAGCTTTTCGCTTTTCAAATAGGCATTTCGCAATTCGCTTGGTGCCAAATATAAGCAAAATACAGATCGAAACATGACTTGGTGATGTAAAAATAACCAATGAAATACAATCCAATAGCACGCTAGTATACCCAACATAAAGCGGGATGCCAGAGAACAGAGTGACAAATGGGAAATAAAAATGATTCGAACACGCCAGTGTCTCAGCAAGCACAAGAACCGAGTGCTACGCAAAGTGACGCTGACCGTTCTAACGATGCCGAAAATGAGAGAAGTTCTATGACTTACGAGCAACTTGCAGAGCGACGTTCAACGCCCCGTTCTAAAACGCCTTTTTATAAGGTGATGCTTGGGTTAAACATTGTTGGCTGGGTTGGCATGGTTGTCGTACTCATACTGTTTCACTATGCGCGCCCTGACTTTATCAGTGGCGTGCAGCAGTACTGGGGAATAAAAGGCGATACCAGTTGGTCTGAAAGTCATTTGTCGGCCATGACCATCATGCTGCAGGTATGTTTGATCGTGAGTTTGGTTAGCATAATTATGCGTGCCAGAAGAAATCGTCGTCAAAGCGATAGCTTTGGCATAAACCTATTCATTCTATTTGCTATTGCGGCGATAAGCCTAATCACGCTGGCTACCACACTGGGCCTGTAAATAGAGAAAGCGCTCTACATGCAGTGCACGACAAAAATATAACTCAAGGACAAATAACAAAGCCTTGTAAGTAGCGCTTTCGGCAAACGGTGTTTATGTCACTTGATGGGTTTGCTGTGAGCTTCCCATCAAGTGAGCGATGCATAATAAGCGTTATTATTTACAAGGCTTGCGGCAATAACTTAAATAAAAGCTGCTTGGATAAGCCAGTACGTATAGGCCGCGTAGGCCAGCACAAATGCTCCGCCCTCCAGACGGTTTAAACGTCCTTGGCGCTTAATGCCAATACAGAAAATGAATAGGGCAATGGTTGATGCGAACATCACCATAACGTCGCGGTATAAAAACTCAGAACCTACAGCCATTGGCTGAATGGTGCCTGCAATGCCCACTACCGCCAAGGTGTTGAACATGTTAGATCCGATCACGTTACCAATGGCTAAATCGTGTTCGCCTTTCTTCACCGCCATTAGCGATGATGCAAGTTCTGGTAACGATGTACCAATTGCGATAACCGTCAACCCGATAATAGTATCGCTAACACCGAAGAAGGTGGCGACTTCTACCGCGCCCCATACCAGCATACGCGAGCTTGCAACTAGCAATAAAAGCCCCGCAATCAACCACATTACGTGGGTTTTTACTGTACCTTCGTTGCTATTAATCTCTTCATCGTATTCGTCGGCGAGGGCGTCTTTGTCGCCTTTCATGCCGTGATAAATACTCCAAGAAAGCAGAAGCACAAACAGTCCTAACAAAGAGAATGCGTCGTCTTTCGAGATATTTAAGTCCCACACCTGCCATGCGGCAAAGAAGGTGATGCCAAGTAAAACAGGCAGCTCTTTCTTAATGATTTCTGATTTAACCGCAATAGGACTAATGATTGCGGTAAGGCCAAGGATTAACAGGATATTGGCGATATTAGAGCCATAGGCGTTGCCCAGCGCTATGCCAGAGTTGCCTTGAATAGCTGCAAACACTGAAACGATGATTTCAGGGGCCGATGTACCAAACCCAATAATGAGCATACCGATGAGCAAGGGGGAAACACCGAAATGATTGGCTACCGATGCGGCACCACCTACAAACTTCCCTGCGCTCCAAAGCAAAACCGGTAATCCGATTAAAATAGCCAAGCTGGCTAATAACATACGTACTCCTTAAACCATTCGTATCTTGTTTGCTTACTTCAATGTATAGGCAAACTCAATAAACAAAAGTCGTTTCAATCTATTCAAATGCACATTAGTTTTTGTTGTCTTAACGATGAAAAAAAGCCGTGCTGATAATGCTATGCAAATGATGAGTAAAGCGTAAACTCAGCGCTACTTTAATCGTGTTTGTAAATTGAACAAACACAGTAATAATTGTAACTGACAACACACTATTTAGAAGCGAATTACATGCACAATACACTGATTGTTACTGATGATGTTACTCCTTTTTGTAACACAGCTTTAACCGTGCTGACTTTTCAAGATTATCTTGCTGAGTTTCCAAAGTTGAACGAGCCCAAAACACGCGTTATCAACATTTGTGATACTACGCGTTACTTAAGCGAAGGGTACTATTGTTCACTTTTGGCTCAGGCACGTAATCACTCTGTATTGCCTTCTGTAAATACCATTAACGATTTACGCATGGCGGAAGAGAAAAGTATCGATCGCATCGTCTTCTCTTTGTCGGTATCTCAAGACAATACGGAAATTACTGATGAGCCTATATTAGTACTTTTCGGCGAAGTGAAAGATCAGCGCTTTAAGCGTTTGGCGCGCCAAGCGTTTGAAAAATACCCGTACCCTGTTTTGGTGTTAAGCCCAACAGTTACCGATACGAAAGTGTCGCCTAAAACCACGGGTAAAGTACAAATTGAAGGCTTTGCAAGCGTACAGGCAAAAGCGTTTAAGGACTTAAACGCCAAGCAACAAGCGCGTTTCATTGAGCAATTAGAAGCACATACCAAAATACAGTGGAAGGCTGGTAAAACGAGCAAACGTACTCGTTGGGACATGGCCATTTTGGTTAACCCTGAAGAGAGCACGCCGCCTAGCGATGAACGCGCCATTAAAAACTTTGTTAAAGCAGCTGAAAAAGTGGGCTTTCGCGCAGATGTGGTGAGTCGCCTGTCGCAAGAAGAATTGGGTCACTATGATGCATTGTTCATTCGTGAAACGACGGCGATTGACCATCATACTTACCGTTTAGCGCGTGCCGCAGAGCGAGAAGGCATTGTGGTTATGGACGATACGCAGTCAATTCTGCGCTGTTGTAACAAAGTGTACTTGCAGGATGCGTTTGCTTATCAGAAAGTGCCAGCGCCGAAAGCGACGTTTGTATCGAGCGCTACTGATGAAGTATGCGAAAAACTCATAGCTGACTTTGGTTTGCCGCTTGTTTTAAAACTGCCAGAAAGCTCGTTTTCCCGCGGCGTGCATAAAGCTGAAAATAAAGAAGCGTTAAAAACGCGCTTAGAACAAATGCTGGCTGAATCGGCACTTGTTTTGGTTCAGGAATATATATTCACTGAATTCGACTGGCGAATTGGTGTATTAGGTGGCAAACCTATTTACGCTTGCCAATACTTTATGGTCCGCAACCATTGGCAGATATACAACCATCAGGGAGACCGATTCTCTTCGGGTGGATTTGCCACAATGCCAACATTTGAAGTGCCTAAGCCGGTGTTACAAGCTGCTATCAAGGCCGCTAAAGCGGTGGGTGACGGCTTGTATGGTGTAGACATCAAGCAAACCGGCAATGCAGTTTATGTTATTGAAGTGAACGACAACCCAAGTATCGACTCGGGTGTTGAAGACAAATATTTAGGCAAAGAACTGTACGAATTAATTATGCAGGAATTTGCTGACAGGTTGGAGCAAAGAGGGCGATGATTACATCGGCTGAGCGAGTAATTGAAGTGAATAATGCAAGTCCACAGGAAAGCGCAAATCGTGCATATGGTCTAGCTGAGGGCGCATCTAATACTAAATCGACAAATGGTGCCGGTGTGCCTTCTACGCAGTCGAGTGTAGTGCTACGCGTTGCGACATTACACGATCTTGCTTCGCTTCAGCACATTGAGCAAACTTGTTTCACCACCGACAGGCTAAGTAAAAGTCGTTTCAAATTTTACATTGATGCCCAGCACGCAGAGCTTATTGTGGCCGAGCGTGAGCCGTCGGCTTCAAGTTCTAACCTCGACAAAAATAAGCCGAGTGTAAATAGCATTGTTGGCTATGGACTGTTGCTGCTGCGTCGTGGAACGCAGCTCACTAGACTGTATTCTATCGCAGTCTTGCCTGAGGCGAGAGGGCTTGGCGTTGCTGAAAAGCTCATAAATAGCTTGGGGGAGCGGGCACTTTTGCGGGGAAAGCGATTTATGCGCCTAGAAGTGGCAGTAGGTAATGCCGGCGCCATTGCTCTGTATAAAAAATTAGGGTTTAGTCAGTTTGGTATGTATACCGATTACTACGACGATCACACTGACGCATTACGTATGCAAAAAGTGTTGGTGCCGAGTAAGTCAGTTAAGCCAGAGGTTTATCCGTGGTACCAACAGACGACTGATTTTACCTGCGGTCCATCAGCATTAATGATGGCAATGTGTGCATTGAACAATCGCTATGAAATGACCCAAGAAAAAGAACTATCGTTGTGGCGTACTGCTACCACGATATTTATGATGTCAGGTCATGGCGGTTGCCACCCGGTTGGATTAGCGCTCGCCGCGGTAAACGAAGGTTATGCAGCGAAAGTGGTCATCAATCAGGATGTCCCGCTTTTTGTTGATGGCGTTAGAGATACTAACAAGAAAGCGATAGTCGAAAATGTTGAGTCGCAGTTTATGGCAGAGGCACGTAGGAAAGGCATTTCTGTTGAAATCTCTGACTGGCGAGTTGATGTTATCGACCAAACCCTTAAAGCTGGCGGGGCAGTATTGTGCTTAATCAGCACATACGCGTTCGATAAGAAAAAGGTTCCCCATTGGGTTGCGGTGACTAGCTGCGATTCTCATTGCTATTATCTGCACGATCCAGATGCGAGTGAGGGGCAGCCTGTCGAGTATCAACACATTCCGGTTGCCCGCGAAGACTTTCTAAGGCTTGCCAGCTATGGCACGCGTAAAGTAAGAACATTAGTATTCCTTAAAAAGAAAAAGTAACACGAATTTTTGCTTAGGCCTGAGGCACGGAGAATGCTTGAGGCCTCACACCACTAGTCCGCGAGGATAAATACCCACTTAACGAAACTTAAAATAGCCATAACCGTGGCGTGTCATGCAGGTATTAGTGATGAACTCGTGTAACGTTAACCTTTTTATTTAGCGTTTTAAGTTGTTTTACTAATTGAGAAAGCTCTTTCACCGAACCTGAATAATCAATGTGCTTATTCATTTCCTGGCCCTTCACAGCACTTCTATAAAGCGCCTCACTTTCAAAACACGCAGTTTGCTCATTAAGCGTGTTCCATTCCGCTTTTAGGTCGCTTGGAATACAGTGACGTTTTGCAATAATTTTGTCTTTTATTTGCAACACTTTCCCGATTAATAATTGCGCATCTGTTGGCATAATAATATCTCCTGTATAGCTTTTTGTGTTTAAGTTGCTGTTTATCAAAGGTATTAAGTGTTTACTTTGATAGGCGTAGTGTAAATTCAGCAACATCTCAACACACACTCTTAATAAGTGTTGCAGCAAAGATGCCAACTCTTACTAGATGATGACTTAGAACACGCCAAGTGTGCCTAAATGCGGATCGCGACTGTTGAGGCTCACTAGAGCGAGAAAGAGAGCGAGGAAAAGAGATGAAAAGAAAACGAGGAAAAGCTATACGAAAAAAATAGCTAAGCCGGCTGACGGATAGAGAGAGGCCCGAGCGATTCTAGTGCATGCCGTGTATAACGCCTTGAAATCTCAGGCAATGAAATACCAAAGCCATGCAGCTCATTAAGATCTAATGTGTTGGTTTGGTGGGACTGGTAGAAGTGGCTTTTTAAAAAAATAATAAACCACGTATTAACAAGATAAACCCAAGTGCTATTTATAAGCGTAGCGTTTGGGTTTATTTTTAATTTTCTTAACCTGACAATAGCAGAAGTGTGGCGTCCAAATTAACAGATTAAGTAAGATAGCGGTAACAAGGCTGAACACAATTGACGAAGGCGTTAGTGGGACAGAGGGGCTGAAATTATCTAACACGCGCTTGAGCGTACCATATTGAGAAGGCGAGGCCATAAACACAAGCTTTTCGAAGTAATGACCGTGCTCTAGCTTCCTCATGCCTTGCTCTAAAGTGGTGATCTGGGCGAAGCGTGTGGCTTTCATCGAGGCATTCTCTCGCACAACTGGCTCACTGTTTTTCTGTAAGCTTTCAAGCATGGCTTCAACCGAAGAAAAACCATGCTGCTTGGCGAGCGCTGACGAACTAGAAACTTCATCTCTCAGTGCATCATAATAACCATTGAGGTATTGACGATAATGATCCGCCAAGATGGGGACTTGAAGTGTAATGATAAACAAGACTGCAAATACAACTTTATCTAAAACACGTACTATCATTCAAATCTCGCTATAAACACTCTGCATTAATGATCTAATTAGTGACCCGCTTTAGAGTTGAATGTTCACTCTATAACAAAACTAACATCAACCCTCGGGCCAATTGACGTCAACTGGTGGTTCAAAACTCATATTTCACCCAAGAAGATAGTTAGCGTAACAATCTCACACACTATTTCAAGGCGGTGTAAATTGCATGGGTCAGCTTACTTAACTGCTCGGAAGATATAATGTACGGAGGCATAATGTATACCAATTTCCCGAATGGCCGTATCCACACGCCATGTTTCACAAAATGGCGTTGAATTTCGGCAACATTGACGGGATTTACCGTCTCGACTACCCCTATAGCACCTAACACCCTTACGTCAGCGACTCTCGGCAAGTCTGCACATTTTGCCAATTCGGCTTGTAATTGTTTCTCAATAGCAGGAACTTGTTGCTGCCAATGATTTTCGTTAATTAGCGACAGACTGGCATTGGCCACCGCGCAGGCTAACGGGTTGCCCATGTATGTGGGGCCGTGCATAAATACGCCAGGCTCCCCTTGGCAAACCCCTAAAGCCACGTCTTCGGTACACAAGGTCGCGGCCAGTGTCATATAACCACCCGTAATCGCTTTACCCAAACACATGATGTCAGGCGAAATACCTGCATGCTCACAAGCGAAGAGCTTACCTGTACGGCCGAAGCCAGTGGCAATTTCATCGCAAATCAAAAGTACGTCGTAGGTATCGCAAAGCTGTCGGCAGCGCTTTAAGTATTCGGGGTGATAAATACGCATGCCGCCTGCGCCTTGAACAACAGGTTCTAGGATAAGGGCTGCCATCGTGTGGTGATGCTTTTCAAAAATCTCTTCAAGTGGAAGAATGTCATCTTCGCTAAACGTTTGGCCAAAGCGAGTTTGAGGAGCGGGCGCAAAAATCTGCTTGCTTAGTACACCCTCAAATAAACTATGCATGCCGTTAACGGGATCGCACACGCTCATTGCAGCGAACGTGTCGCCATGGTAGCCATTGCGCGGCGCGACAATGCGTGACTTCTCTGAGCGCCCCTGACACGCCCAATACTGAATCGCCATCTTTATCGCAACTTCAACAGACACTGAGCCAGAGTCTGCTAAAAATACACGCTCTAAACCTGCCGGCACCATGTTCAGTAACGATTTACACAAATCTACCGCCGGCTGGTGGGTAATACCGCCAAACATAACGTGAGAAAATGCGTCAATTTGCTTGTGCGCAGCATCGTTGAGTACAGGATGGTTGTAACCGTGAATAGCTGCCCACCAGCTAGACATGCCATCTACTAGCACTTCACTTGTGGCCAAGGTAAGTTCAGCGCCTTTTGCACCAACTACTTCATAGCAGGGAAGGGGATTAACCGCCGAGGTATAAGGGTGCCAAATGTGTTGTTTATCAAATTCTATATTGCTCACAAAATAACCATTGGTAAAGGTTTTAAATTGGTCAGAGTTGACAACTCGATATTGGGCCATAGACTAAGCCAGCGATAATAATTAGTAAAGGACAGTCAATGACGCTGGCTAGTGCGCCTTCTGCGCAAACGACAACTATTCGAAACGATTGGACCAAAGCTGAAGTCGAAGCTTTGTTTGCCATGCCATTTAACGATTTACTGTTTAATGCCCAAGCAGTGCATAGACAGCATTTTAATCCGAATGAAGTGCAGGTCAGCACGCTTTTGTCGATTAAAACCGGTGCTTGCCCTGAAGACTGTAAGTACTGCCCGCAAAGTGCTCGGTATGATACGGGCCTTGAAAAAGAACGATTACTGGAAATTGAAAAAGTCATCCAGCGTGCGAAAGAAGCAAAGCAAGTGGGCTCAACCCGTTTTTGTATGGGGGCTGCTTGGCGAAATCCACGCGACAGAGACATGCCTTACATTTTAAAAATGGTTGAAGAGGTGAAAAGCTTAGGCTTAGAAACCTGCATGACGCTAGGTATGTTGACCCGCGATCAAGCTGTGGCCTTAAAGCAAGCGGGCCTTGATTATTATAATCACAACCTTGATACCTCTCCGGAATACTACGGCGATATTATCACGACCCGTACTTACCAAGACCGATTGAATACGTTAGAGAACGTGCGTGCTGCAGGCATGAACGTTTGCTCTGGGGGAATTGTTGGCATGGGAGAAACGGTGAGCGATCGCGCTAGTATGTTAGTGCAATTAGCCAACCTTCCTGAGCAGCCTCAAAGTGTACCTATTAACATGTTGGTTAAAGTAAAAGGTACGCCACTCGATAGTGTAGAAGACTTGGACTATTTTGAGTTTATCCGCACTATTGCCGTTGCTCGTATTATGATGCCTAAGTCACATGTGCGCTTGTCGGCAGGCCGCGAAGCAATGAACGAACAAATGCAGGCGCTTTGTTTTATGGCAGGCGCGAATTCTATTTTCTATGGCTGCAAGCTGTTAACCACGTCAAATCCAGATACCCATGAAGATGTAATGCTGTTCAAAAAGCTTGGTATTAATACTGAGCATACAAGGGATTACTCAGACGAAGCACATCAACAAGTGTTAGAAGAAGAAATTGCCCAGCAACAAGAACAAGCCGACGACAGGAACGACTTGTTTATTGATGCAACCAAGCCTAAGGTAGCGCCAAAGAAACAGCATTTAACGGAGGCGTAATGGCCTTTCACTGGTTAGACGATTCGCTGAGCGCGCGTACCGAGCAAGGCTTGCTGCGCCAGCGCCACTGCCAACAATACGAAAAAGACAGCATTATTTGTATTAACGGTGAGCACTACCTTAATTTTTCAAGCAATGACTACCTAGGCATGCGCCAGCATGAGGGTGTATTGCAAAGTTGGGTTGAGGGGCTAGCGCAATTTGGTGGTGGCAGTGGTGCATCGCCTTTGGTAACTGGGCACACACAGGCTCATTTGGCGCTAGAAGCCTACATTGCCGATGGTTTAAACCGAGAAGCTGCGCTGTTGTTTAACTCTGGCTTTGCCGCCAACCAAGCACTGTGCATGGCACTTTTTCCTCACATGTCTCACCCGAATAAAAGCGCGAGAGCAGGGCACATCATTGCTGATAAGCTCATGCACGCTTCGTTTTTAGAGGGCGCACAATGTGTATCTGACAGCGCTAAGCTTCGCCGTTTCAAGCATAACGATCTAAGTCATTTAGAGAGCATGCTATCAAACGTCTGTCACAGCCAGATATCCGATGCGGTTGGTAATTCTGATGCAAACCAGCAAGACATTCTGATTGCCAGTGAAGGTGTGTTTAGTATGGACGGTGACGTAGCGCCTTGTGAAGATATCGCTGAACTGGCCGCTAAATATAATGCATGGTTCATGTTAGACGATGCACACGGTATGGGTGTATTGGGTGAAAACGGCTTCGGCACAGCAGAAGCACTAAACTTAAGCCAGCAACAAGCGCCTATTGTTATGGGAACATTTGGCAAAGCAGTGGGCACGGCCGGCGCCTTTATTGCGGGAAGCCAAACCCTAATTGATTATCTGGTGAATTTTTCTAAACATTATGTGTATTCCACTGCCATGCCACCAGCACAAGCGGTCGCGACCTTGTACTCTCTTACACATATCGCCAGTGATACTGCCCGCCGCGAAACGCTGCATAACAATATCGCCTATTTCAGAGACTCGTTTCAAAAGCGCTTTGGACAGACACTTAATACAAGCGAGAAAGGCGATGCATCAATTGAAATCACTTTGGGGCAGTCGCAAAGCGCGATCCAGCCCATTATTGTTGGTAGCCCAGAACGTGCAGTTGCACTAAGTGAGGGGCTAAAGCAGCGCGGTATCTGGGCAACGGCTATCAGGCAGCCTACTGTACCGAAAAACCAAGACAGGCTGCGTATAACGCTTACGTCAAATCATACATCACAAGATATTGACGTATTGCTTGATGCCCTAGAGCTTTCACTTAATAACTTTCTGTTAAGTGAGACTTCAGTAGAAAAAGAATCAGACAGCGCTGTGAGTACTCCTGACTCTGTAAGTAAAAAAGAGATGTAACGATGTCACTAAGTCCCGCTATAAAAGCTGCTATGTCGGCAGAATCGAGAAGTCTCTTCGACGGTAAGCTGTCGCGTGACGCGGTGCAGGCGGCTTTTAAGGCAAACGGGGCTTTTTCGTCCGAGACATCTTTTGAATCTGAGAGAGCGACTAAAGCTAAAGGGGCTCTCAC
This sequence comes from Alteromonas sp. DY56-G5, assembly GCF_041414725.1. Taxonomy (NCBI): domain Bacteria; kingdom Pseudomonadati; phylum Pseudomonadota; class Gammaproteobacteria; order Alteromonadales; family Alteromonadaceae; genus Alteromonas; species Alteromonas sp. DY56-G5. Next base: position 12,627 of record NZ_JANHZQ010000027.1, read on the forward strand.
AGTTAAAACTGCTTACCCTTCTGATTGCTCTTCCAAAGCTGCGGCACATTTGAGTGCAGAGGAGAGCGCTAAGACTGAAGGCTATGTTGCAACTGAAGGCGATGTTAAAGCTGAGGGCTATATTACAGCTGAAGGCTCTATAACAATTAAAGGCGCTGCAAAAGCTGAGCGTAATGGTACTGCTTCAACAATTAATGAGCAGGACGTGGCACATCGTTTTTCAAAAGCGGCTGTGCAGTACAACAGTATTGCGGGTGTTCAGCGCATTATTGCTAAGCAGGCATTAGCGAACTTACCGATAGACTTACAGGGTACGGTTCTTGATATCGGCTGTGGTACTGGCATTCATACCCAAACCCTTGCAAATAAAGGTGCAGCCGCAACTGGCGTAGACATTGCCGAGGGCATGTTAGCGCAGGCCAGAAAAATGTACTCTGACCCCATTTTCGTGGAAGGTAGTGCTGTTGATTTGCCTTTCTGTGATAGCCAATTTTCAACCGTATTTTCATCTATGGCGCTTCAGTGGGTTAGCGATACTGGGATTGTTGCTAATGAGATAGCGCGAGTGCTTGAAAAGAGTGGTATTGCCGAGCTGGCGATTATGGTGGCGGGTTCATTTAGTGAGCTTAAAACGGCGCGCAAAGTAGCGCAGCTTCCGCAAGCCGAAACCTATATGCCGACAACCTCACAATGGGTAAATGGCTTTAAGCAGTCGGGCCTTTCTTTGCAACGGGTGATTACTAAGGACTATGTCGATACTCACTGCGATATTATGTCGCTACTGCGCTCTGTGAAAGGTGTAGGGGCAGGAGAGACCGGGCGAAAACAACCGCCGCTCACCCGTCGAGATATTAAAAAATTAGCTATGGCTTACAGCAATATGAGCGGTGTAGAAAGTAAGTTACCGCTTACCTACCGCGTAAGTCATTTTAGATTGGAAAAACGATGAAGCAGTATTTCATTACCGGTACCGACACCGAAGTAGGTAAAACCTATGTTACCTGCCAACTACTACAAGCTGCGCAAAAAGCCTCGTTAAGCGCCATCGGCTACAAGCCTATTGCAGCCGGGTGCGAACAGGTTGATGATGAGTGGGTAAACGAAGATGCGCTAAATATTCAGAAAGCGAGCTCCAAAATACGCGCAGATAAAGCCATTAAAATAACAGACAATAACGAGCTAAAAAGCGCAAGTGAAAACAACGAAGAAAGTGGACAGACACTTCCTTTGCATCAAATAAACCCAATTGCACTAAAGCCGGCTATTGCTCCACATATTGCTGCCCTTGAAGAAGGTGTTGCGTTAACGTTTGACGAAATTGCAAGAGGGCTTGACGAACTGCACGCCTATCAACCCGATCTTCTGTTAATGGAAGGTGCAGGTGGGTGGCGTTTACCGCTAACGGTAGGTGATGAGTATACGCCCACTTACTATCTTTCTGATGTCGTGAAAACACTCAAAATGGATGTGATTTTAGTTGTAGGCATGCGTTTGGGTTGCTTAAATCACGCGCTATTAACGGCAGAAGCAATTCGCGCTGATGGACTTACCATTAAAGGATGGGTTGCGAACGACATCACGGGTAACATGACGCGATACCAAGAAAATCTGCACTCTCTTAAAGCCATGTTACCCGAGCCGCTACTGGCAGAAATTCCCTACCAAGTAGCGCCTAATGATGAGGCGCTATTCGCCGCGATCAAGCAAATAAGTTAAATCATCACCTGAATGAATTGACGTTTTTTCTTCACCTAAAAAGATAAAGCCGTCTTTTTCACCCACTAGGGTAAGTTGATTATGAGTAAGGCGCAGCGCTGTGCCTTCGCGAATAGCAACTACTGGCGTGGTTGGATTAAGCGTGGTGAACTCTGCCAGACGTTGGTCGCGGGTTTCGCCATTGTGGCCCGGCGGCTGATAATCGGTGTAGTGCGGGTTTAACTGAAACGGCACGATATCTAGTGCATCAAAGCTAGGCGGCTCGATAATGGGCATGTCGTTAGTGGTTCTAATTGATTGACCACAAATATTCGAACCTGCACTCCAGCCAATATAAGGAGTGCAATCGGCGATGGCGTGCTTTATTGGCACAATAAGCGCGTTTGCATAAAGAGTAGAAAGCAGGTGAAAGGTGTTTCCACCGCCTACAACAATGGCTTGGCCGTTTTTCTTTGCGTTATTTACCGCGGCAACCGGATCTTCAACGGAATGTAGCCCAGTAACCTTGCACTCTGGCAGGGCGGTAGCAACGGCGTCTACATAGCTATCGTACGTTTGAGTGACGGCGGCATAAGGAACAAATAGAAGGTCGCGAATTTCGCCTATGTGTGCAAAAATAAGCGCTCTAGCGTGCTCTAAGTAAGCCTCGTCGCCTTGACGTGAGCTACTTAGCATAAGTACATGTGCGGTCATACTAACTCCACAATTTTTCTGACGGCGTATCATACGTGAAACTAGGCATAAAGTTTAGTCGCGCTCCGTCACTGCGTTGAAATAGGATTTTGAATGAAACAATCTACATCGGTGTTGTTCGTGTGTTTGGGTAATATTTGTCGTTCTCCAACCGCAGAAGCCGTGTTCAAACACAAGGCTGCACAAGCCGGATTAAATATTGAAATTGACTCAGCGGGAACCCACGGCTATCACATTGGTAACCCGCCCGATAAGCGTTCGCAAGCCGCAGGCGTAGAACGTGGCTACAGTTTCAAAGGTCTAAAATGCCGACGTTTTGATGAAAGCGATTTTGAACGATTTGATTTCATTCTTGCCATGGACAACAGCAACCTTGCTAATTTACACGGTATGTCGCCAAGCCAGTACCACGATAAAATTAAGCTGTTTCTTGATTTTGCAAATGTAGACGATAAAGAAGTACCTGATCCATATTATGGCGGCAAGCGCGGCTTTGAGCTGGTGTTGGATCTTATCGAAGAAGCGTCGGACGGTTTGATTGCGCATATTAAACAAACCCAACAACAATAAACGCAAATCATATTGATAAACCATCTCGAAAGCCCACGTTGAGAACCCATATTGACAATGACAGGAACTAAACGCACCGCCGTCACTTTGGTTGTAATAACAGTACTTTTGTCACTCGTCATCGGTGTGGTAGGGATTGTTGGCGTGACAGGGCTTTCCGAAACGGCGGCTGAACTAAAACAGCATATTATTGTTCAGCTTCAAATACCGCTTATTCTTACTGCGTGTTTAGTAGGGGCAGCACTGTCTACAAGTGGCGCTACCTTGCAAGTAGTGCTGCGAAATCCTTTGGCAGACCCGGGAATTATCGGCATTACGAGTGGCGCAAGCTTGGTTGCTGCGCTTTTGCTATTGCTAACCCCACAATGGGCTACAGCGTACCTACACTATTTGCTGCCTTTGGGATGTTTTATTGGTGCGTTGTTATCTACATTTATTATCTACCGCTTAGCAAGAAAACTGTTGGGCTCCTCTACGGCTGTTATTCTAGCGGGTATTGCCATCTCTACTCTTAGCGGCGCCGTTATAGCGTGGCTTTACATGTTCAGCGACGCTAATGCCCTGCGCAATCTTACTTTCTGGTTAATGGGTAGTTTGTACCAAACTAACTGGTTAATTTTGTCAGTGGGCGGCCCGTTAATCGCTGTTGCTGTCGCATTACAGCTTTATTTCGCCGGCGATTTAAACAAGCTCTATGCTGGTGAACTTGCAGCAAAAAGCAGTGGTGTGGATGTGGAGAAACTCACTGAGCGCGCACTCATTGTCTGCGCTATTGCTGTAGGCACTGCGGTGTCTATGGCAGGCTCTATTGCTTTTGTTGGCTTATTAGTACCGCATATCTTACGTTTGATCATCGGGCATAATAATCGCTATTTGTTGCCGTTAAGTGCATTAAGTGGTGCAAGTCTGCTGATGCTGGTTGCGTTAAGCTCTGAAATGACCCGTGCCATTACGCTTCCGGTGTCTATGGTAACAGCTACGTTAGGCGGTCCATTATTAATTTGGGCATTAGCTAAAGGTCAAATAAAAGGGTAGTGGAGGGGAAATGAAATGACGACAAACAATTTTAGACCCCAGCAACGCCCTGATTCTGGCAGCAATGAACGAATAAATGCTAGTGAGCAAGACACCATAATTACTAACCCTAAGGAAAACGTTAGCGTTAAAGATGACGTTGCTGATTGCAATAGCCCAGCGAATAGCCATAACCTAGCAGATAGTCGTACCGTTTTAAGCTTACAGAATGTAAAAGTAGCATCGCGACTTTCGGTGGAAGGTTTACGTGCAAAAAAAGGCGAGTGCGTTCACATTATAGGGCCAAATGGGGCAGGGAAATCAACACTGTTGCTTACCCTTGCGGGCCTTATTGACGCTGATGAGGGCACCGTCATGCTGCTAGGTAAACCAATGAACGATTGGTCGCTGGCAACACTTGCGAGTGTGCGCACCTTATTAGCGCAACAAAGCGAAAGTGGTTTTCACTTGTCGGTAAAAGAGTACCTAAGCTTTTATGCAACAGCACAGCAAGATGAACTAATTCCTCCGGTTTTAGAAAAAGCACTCGAAATATCGGGTTTCTTGAACCAAATTGTCACCCAGCTTTCTGGCGGTGAGCGTCAGCGAGTAGAAATTTGTCGTTCGCTTTTGCAAATATGGCCGCAGTTAGAGCGCGGAGAGGGGGTTGTGCTTTTAGACGAGCCATTGCAAGGACTTGATATAAGACATCAATATGCACTGGCTAGTTTGGTAAAATTCCTTTGCGATAAAGGGAATACCCTACTTATGACGTCTCACGATATCGCGCTTAGTGCCAACTATTGCGATAGTTTATGGCTTTTGCAAAAAGGTCGCATGGTAGCGTTCGGTAAGCCACAAGAGGTGGCCACGCAAACAAACTTAGAAAGTGTGTTTGAATGCCATTTTGCTATAAGCAAGCACGATAACTTTCTAGAAATTCAAGTTTGCGCACCTATTTCCCTAGAATAAATGTGGTAAAGTGCCCCCAGCATTTTTTTAGATTCACATTTTCACATTAGACTGATTAGAAAAAAGCGCTACAGACGCACTGTTAAGCGCGCTACAGTCTTTTTATTCGAAGCATCTAGCTTCAATAAATATTTTCAGTAAAACGTTTGCCCTACGTTTTTTATTCAGGAGAACACCGTTGAGTAATTGGCAAGTAGACAGTTGGAGAAATAAACCTATTCTTCAGCAACCAGAGTACGACGATAAAGCACGTTTAAAAGAAGTAGAGCAAACATTAAGTTCTTATCCACCGCTTGTATTTGCTGCTGAAGCCCGCGAGCTTAGACGCCAGCTAGGTGAGGTCAGCTTGGGTAAAGGCTTTCTTTTACAAGGCGGCGACTGTGCTGAGTCGTTTGACGAATTTAATGCGCCTAAAATTCGCGATACCTTTAAAGTTATTCTTCAAATGGCCATTGTGCTTACCTTTGCTGGTCGTTGCCCGGTAACTAAGGTTGCCCGTATGGCAGGCCAGTACGCCAAGCCGCGCTCATCAGATTTCGAAACCCGCGGTGGCGTGACTTTACCAAGCTATCGTGGTGATATCATCAATAACTTCGAATTTACCGAAGCGGCCCGTCGACCAGATCCTGACCGTTTGTTGGAAGCCTACCATCGCAGTGCGTCAACCCTGAATTTACTTCGCGCGTTCGCACAAGGTGGTTTGGCCGACCTTCATGAAGTTAACCGCTGGAACATGGCGTTCGTTGAAAACAATCCGCTTAAAGAACGTTATTCTGATATGGCCAACCGTATTCAAGATACCCTTGAGTTTATGGATGTTATTGGCATTAACGCGCAAACCAGTTCTACGCTGCACGAGACCTCACTGTTCACGTCGCATGAAGCATTGCTGTTGAACTATGAGCAGGCGCTAACACGCATCGATACCCTTACCGGTAAGCCTTACGATTGTTCGGCTCACATGGTGTGGATTGGCGAGCGTACCCGTCAACTTGACCATGCGCACGTTGAGTTTTTCCGTGGCATTCACAACCCAATTGGTGTGAAAGTGGGGCCAAGCATGCAAGAAGACGAGCTTATTCGTTTGATTGATGCGCTTAACCCGCTAAACGATCCAGGTCGTTTAACGCTAATTACGCGTATGGGCGCCGATAATTTAGCCGACAATTTGCCACGCTTATTGCGTAAAGTGAAAGCTGAAGGCAGACACGTAGTGTGGAGCTCTGACCCGATGCACGGCAACACGTTCTCGGCATCTAGCGGCTATAAAACCCGTAACTTCGATGCAATTTTGAAAGAAATTAAGCAGTTTTTCCAAGCTCACGAAGCAGAAGGTACTCACGCAGGTGGTATTCACCTTGAAATGACCGGTCAGCACGTAACGGAGTGTACAGGCGGTGCTTATGAAATTAGCGATGAAGACTTAGCGCAAGCCTACAAAACGCAATGCGACCCGCGCTTAAATGCAGACCAAGTACTTGAAATGGCATTCTTGGTGGCTGATCATTTGCGTAATGCGTAATGCGTAATGCGTAATGCGTAATGCGTAATGCGTAATGCGTAATGTTTAAAGTGACCAACATCGCATTGGCAATTTGAAGAAACGGCATCATTGAGGTGCCGTTTTTTTTACCTAAATTTTACGCGTATATTTGGGGTTAGGTTGATATGCTCATTGTGTTGAAGTAAACACGATTGACCTATGACCCAATTTAAACACGGTTTCTATACACTCTTTATTATGGCTGTGGCTATTTTAGGGTGTTTAGCACTTAGTAACTGGTTACTGCCGCTTGGCGGTATTCTGCTCATTCTACAGCTTGCGTGTGCCATTGTGGCGTTAACGACCTCAAGGTTTTACGGCTTGCTTGCAGGAGTAGCCGGAGCACTGAGCTTTAATTATTTTTTCACCGAGCCTTTGCACTCATTTCATATTGCAGAAGTTGAAGACAGCATAAATTTTGTCGTTTTCATCATTGTAGCCATCCTCATTAGCGAGCTTGCTGTCTACGTCAATTCTCAACAACATGCACTACAGGTTGTTAAAACACAATCTAGTGTCCTGCGATCTGTGTCACACGATTTGCGTACGCCGCTCTCTACCATTATCGGTTCTGTTGAAACCTATATGACATATCAAGACAAGCTTGATGACGTTGAGAGACAGGCACTGTTAAAAGGGGTTCACGATGAAGGTAAACGCCTTTATGTTTACGTTGAGAACCTGCTTCAAGCCACACGAATTGAGCATAACGCGTTAGCGCTAAATTTAACCCATGTAAACCTGACCGCCTTTTTAGCTAACCTTGAAAGTCGTATCAACAGCGGTCGACTAAAAGTGATCAACAACAGTGACAGTCACGGTATAACTGTGTCTGAATCACTGTTTGAACAAGCTTTATTTAACGTAATTGATAATGCCCTTAAATTCAGCGATGACAGTGTATTGCTGATGGTTAGCCGCTCTGATGGAGAGTTTAAGTTTCAAATAGCCGATAAAGGCGAAGGGATCAGCGATGAACAGCTACAAGCGCCAATACAGCTTTTTCAAACCAGTCGTCGCAGCGATAGCGGAAAAGGCGGCATTGGCTTAGGGCTAAGCGTAGCAGCAGGCATAGTTCACGCCCATGGTGGTGCTATCAAGCTGTCGAATACCACACCAGGCCTTCTCGTCAGTATCACAATTCCAAAAAGGGATTAGCGCAATGAGCCACACCATTCTACTTGTTGAAGATGATGCGAATATTCGTCAGATGCTGAGCATTGCGCTAGGTGCAGAAGGCTACCTTTGTGTTGAAGCTGCTTCGGTTCGAGAAGCTTTGTCATTGTTTAATCAGCACCGTCCTGACCTTGTCATACTCGATTTAGGGTTACCTGATGGTGAGGGGAGTGAAGTACTTAAACGCATAAGAGAATCTAGTCGCCTGCCAGTGCTCGTGTTGTCTGCAAGAGATCAGGAGTTAGACAAAGTCGACCTGTTGTCCCGGGGTGCCAATGACTATGTCAGCAAGCCTTTTGGGATCAGAGAGCTTGTCACCCGTGTGAAAGTACTGCTAAGAGACTTCAATCCTGTGGTTGAGCCCACATCGCCCACACGACAGATTGGCAAGATAGCGTTGGATATTACCGAGCGACGGCTGCTCGTTGAAGGCGAAGTTATCGCGCTCGCCCCAAAAGAAGTTCAGCTTCTTGACGAGCTTACAAAACAGCCTGGGGCGTTTATTAGTCAGCAAGAATTGTTAAGAAGAATATGGGGGCTACATCACAGTGAAGATACCCACTACATCCGCGTTCTTGTAAGACAGCTAAGAAAGAAGATAGATCCGTTCGAGAAAGATTTAATAGAGACAATGCCTAAACAAGGCTACCGAATAGCGGTTGATAAACCGGAGGCTAATTAATGTCGCATTTTAGTGTAATTGGGCTTGGCAAGTTTGGCTTAACGGCCAGTTTAGAGTTAATTCATATGGGGCACACTGTTACAGGAATTGACCAAAGTGAAAAGCTGGTTGAACAGTATGCAGGTGAGTTTACGCAGTGCGTTGTGTGTGATGCCAGTGATGAGCGTGCGCTCAAGGAATTAAACTTGTGTCAGAGCGAAGCCGTGCTTGTCGCTATTGGCGAAGATATGCAAGCTAGCTTACTGTGTACGTTAGCACTAAAAAACTTGGGCGTAGCCAATATTTGGGTGAAAGCTAATAGCTCTGCTCATCACGCTATTTTATCCAAGCTGGGTGTGTCGAAAATTATTCATCCTGAAGAAGAGATGGGAGCAAGGGTGGCGCAAGCGCTTAACTACCCAATGGTGAATGACTACTTGGGTATAGGGCACGGCGTTTATATCGTTGATGTCATTTTGTCTGATCACTTTTCTTCACAGCTCTTAAAAGACGTGCTGTCCGTCGGTAAGGGGCAAGTCTCTTGTTTGTTAGTTAAGCGAGGTCACCAGCTACATCATAATCCATCGTTAGACTTTGAAGTTACTTCGAAAGATACCGTTATTCTCTGTGGCCATAGAGAGAATCTTGTTAAAATAGCGCCTAGGCTAGCACAATGAACAGATGGGATCCTGGCTACAGACCGATAGAGCGCTCGCCTAAAGGTATCAATAAAATTCAGGTAGGGCCGCCTCTTATTCTCTCTCTAAGCTTTGTGGCGGTGATTTTCTTAGGCACCGTTATCTTAAAATTACCAATGATGACTCATGAGCCCATCTCGTGGATCCAAAGCCTATTTACTTCCACATCGGCGGTTACAGTAACGGGTCTTGTGGTAGTCGATACCGGTTCTGTTTTTACAACAGCTGGACAAGCGGTGATTGCGGTTTTAATCCAGCTGGGGGGCCTAGGGTTGATGACGTTTGCCATCGTCACGCTCATTGCCTTAGGAAGTAAAATCAGTTTCTTGCAGCAATCGGCAGTGAAGGAGGCGTTTAATCAAACAGATTTATCAACGCTTGTGTCTACAGCAAAGTCGGTACTGATTTTTGCTTTCTTCGTTGAGTTAGTGGGTTTTTGTATTCTGTCGGCCTACTGGATGCAGGAAAAAGGAGTAAGTGAAGCGTTATTTCACGCGTTTTTTTACACCATCTCTGCGTTCAACAACGCAGGATTTGCACTTAGTGGGGATAGTCTTTCCGCCTATGTGGGAGACCCGATTATCAACATCACTATTTCTGCATTATTTATTATTGGTGGTCTCGGGTTTTCCGTTTGGATAGAGCTTCATAAAAAGCGCAGATGGCAACGTATCTCTGTGTATGCCAAGACAATGATATTGGGTACGCTAATTGTCAATGTAACCGCCTTTTTGCTTATCTTTGTTATTGAAAGTGATAATCCTGCAACCTTGGCGAACCTCGATACTCAAAGCGCATTATGGGCATCTTGGTTTCAAGCCGTTACTCCAAGAACAGCCGGCTTTAATACGCTGGATATAGCATCGTTAGAAGATCCAACAACAGCACTAATGTTGTTGCTAATGTTTATCGGCGGGGGCTCAATGAGTACCGCAAGCGGTATAAAACTGATGACTTTCATCGTTTTGATCATTGCCGCATACAACTATATTCAGCGGGGAGCTGCACCACGACTCTTTGGCAGAACAATTTCAAATGACACTATCAGCAAAGCGCTAGCGCTTACGATGATTTCCATAGGTATTACGTGGATAGCTATTTTTCTTTTATTAATGTCAGAAAAAGCTGACTTTTTGGATATCGTGTTCGAAGCGGTTTCTGCTCTTGGGACCGTGGGTCTTTCCAGAGGGTTAACTGGCGAGCTGTCAAACAGTGGTGAGTGGATCATTATCTTACTGATGTACGCGGGTAGATTAGGGCCTTTGACATTGGCTTATTTTATTGCCAGCCCTCGAATAAGCCGCATTAAATACCCAGAAGCTAAGCTAGCAATTGGTTAACCTGCAAAAATGGCGGCTCGTTCATCTTCACTTAAAATACCGACGAAGATGGTTTCTCTTCTTAAGTTGGCTGTACGCTCATCGTCAGCCAAAAGAAGCGCCTTAAATACGTCTGGTTGATGGCGAGCCTCAATTATTCCTTTCCAAAGAAGGTAGCTACCATAGCGCATCATTTTGTTGTGATAACGGGTTTCTAATGTTTTTTCGACTTCTTCGAATAGTTCTGGTTGCAACATCAGTTTGTCGGCAATGGCATTGTGTATTTTTTTGATACGTTCGTTTACGTCACTTCGACGTTGCTTTCTGGGTCTTGCTAACATAAATCATCGTGTGGTTAGAGTTTACTCATTTTGCCATTAGGGGACGCCGAGTCCCCGTGTGATTGCTAGTCGCCATTTAATAGCGGTTCTACAACAGACTCTAAACCGTTTAGCTTAATTTCATACATTAAAGCGAGCTGTTCACCAAGCTTGTTTTCTGGAAAGCCTTGCTTGTGAAACCAGACCAAATAGGGTTCAGGTAAATGAAATAGGCGTCTTCCAGCGTATTTGCCAAAGGGCATCACTTGGTTAATAGCGGCTTTAATAAGCGTTGGGTCCATTTACTGATTACCTTTTGACTTGGAATTTTCGTTGAGATCTTCATCTTCACGTTGTTGTGCTTGCCATAGTGCTGCGTATTCACCACCTTGCTCAAGCAAATAAGTGTGTGTCCCTTCCTCTACAATGGTACCGTTTTTAAGTACAAGGATCTTGTCGGCATCAACAATTGTGGACAGTCTATGGGCGATGACTAGGCTGGTGTGTCCTTTAGCAGCGTCGCGAAGGGCCGCTAATATCGCACGTTCTGACGTGCTGTCTAACGAGCTGGTGGCTTCATCAAAAATCATGATTGGCGCGCCTTTAAGTAAGGCCCTTGCGATAGATACGCGCTGCTTTTCGCCACCAGAAAGTTTTAGGCCTCGCTCACCTACCGTTGTGTCTAGCTTTTCAGGTAGGCTTTCTACAAATGCTTCAAGATGCGCGAGTTTGATAACTTGCCTAATGTCTTCATCGCTGGCATCAGGGTTACCGTAGCGAATGTTCTCCAGCAAGGTAGTGTTAAACAGCACCGTATCCTGAGGGACAATGCCGATATGTAAACGCAGACTTTGTTGCGTAACCGATGCGATGTCTTTTCCATTTATCGTGATGTCGCCCTGTTGTGGCTCATAAAACCGAAAGAGTAGTTTCATCAGCGTTGATTTTCCCGCGCCGCTTTCACCTACCACCGCTACTTTTGAGCCTGGCGGTACATCAAAGCTTAAGCCGTTAAGTATCTGTCGATTATCAGTGTATGCAAAATGAACATTGTTAAATCGCAGTGCGGGGTTCGCACAGGTTAATTCTGTAGCGTCGAGGGCATCTTTTATGGCCGGAGTTTGGGCGAGAAGGTCAAACAACTTATCGATATTCGCAAGGCTCCCTCGAATTTCACGGTACACAAACCCCAAGAAATTTAAGGGCATAAAAATTTGCATAGTGAACGCGTTTATCAAAACAAAGTCACCTATGGTCATCTCGCCATTCATGACGCCAAAGGCGGCGTTTGCCATCATAGATGTCATGGCGATAGCGATAATAGCGGCTTGGCCGCCATTCAATGCAAATAGCGACAAGCGGTTTTTTCTTCGTGCCTTTTCCCATGCAGCTAAATCCGTGTCGTAGCGATTGGCTTCAAAGGATTCGTTGTTAAAATATTTAACGGTTTCAAAATTTAGCAGGCTGTCTACCGCCCGGGAATTGGTGGTCGAGTCTGCTTCATTCATCTGAGTAACAAAGCGAGTACGCCAATCCGTGGCTTTCATCGAAAAGCCAATGTAAGCCACCACGCTAACTACAATAATTAACGCGAAAGATACGCCAAACTGAAACAAGAGTAAGCCTACAACAAGAGTGATCTCTAATAGGGTAGGAACAATATTAAACACCATAAAACGCATGAGGAAGCTTACGCCGTTGGTACCGCGTTCTATATCTCGTGACAATCCGCCTGTGCGTCGATTTAAATGAAAGCCCAAGTCTAAGTTGTGCAAATGTTTAAAGACTTTTAGGCCAAGGCGGCGCATGGCACGCTCTGTAACCCGCCCAAATAGCGTATCGCGTACTTCGCCGAGCAAAACATTCAGTAAACGCAGTGTTCCGTAGGCAACAATAAGGCTGATAGGTACCGCTAATGCAAGCGTGGTTAGGTCGCCATTTAAACTATCGACGGTGTATTTCAATACATAGGGTAGGCCGATACTGGCAAGCTTTGCTGCTACTAGGCACAGTAGAGCAAGAAATACACGGTGCTTGAACTCTAGGAGATAAGGCCAAAGCTGTGAGAGAACGTGCCATTTAACAGGTTCGTCGACATTGGTAGGAAAACGGTTTTTTCTCATTTTATAGTGTGCTTTATTATTGTGTTTACAGTGTTAGGAACGCGCTGATTCAAAAAATAGCTTTTCGTAAACGTTGTAATAGATATTGAGCTAACCTGCTCGTGTAGGGCGATTTTCGCTTTTTGAAGTACGTTTTGAAATAGGCTAGAGATTAAAATGGTCTTAATTATAGCGATGAATGTGTTTAATTTTGGTTTCACCGCGCGTACACTAGAGGTAGTTTAATTTAGTTACCTTGTTATTTACTCAATGTTTTACTGGCTTATGTTAGATTGAGAAAGCCGTGAATTGAATGACTAAGCAGCACAGGATTAAGGAGTTAGTTTGTTAGAAGATAGTTTCGGTAGACAGTTTCATTATTTACGTTTGTCAGTGACCGAAGCGTGCAACTTTCGTTGTCAGTACTGTTTGCCAGACGGATATGAAGGCCCGACGAGCGATCAGTTTATGACGCTAAACGAAATTGATACCTTGCTCAAAGCGTTCGCTAAGCTAGGTACGTCGAAAGTGCGCCTAACAGGCGGCGAACCAACGCTGCGAAGAGACTTTCTTGATATTTTACAGCTAACAAGTAATACGCCTGGTATCGAACGTGTAGCGATGACAACACATGGAGCGCGAATGGAAAAGTTTGCGCATCAGTGGAAAGAAGCAGGGTTACACCAAGTAAATGTAAGTATTGACAGTTTAGATCCCCGTCAGTTTGCCGCTATAACAGGACAAGACAAGCTTAAAGCTGTACTTCGAGGGTTAGACGCAGCGATTGATGCCGGCTTAGACGTGAAAGTGAACTCTGTCTTACTCAACGACTTTTCAGATAGCCGTCTTCATAGGTTTCTTGCTTGGCTAAAAGATATGCCAGTAACGCTCCGGTTTATAGAGCTAATGGAGACAGGCGACTTAAATCAGTTTTTCAATAAGCAACATCAAAGTGGTACGCCGCTAAAAAGTACGTTGTTAGACATGGGCTGGCAGCCTTTGTTGCGTAGAAAAGATGCGGGGCCCGCGCAAGAGTTTTACCACCCTGACTATGCCGGTAAAATTGGCTTAATCATGCCTTACAGCAAAGATTTTTGTAAAACTTGTAATCGACTACGTGTTTCTGCCCCAGGAAAGCTACACCTATGCTTGTTTAGTGAAAACGGGATAGACATGAGACATCTTCTTGCCACTGGAAATGTGGATGAAGTGGTCGCTTTTTTACAAGATGTGCTGGGTCAAAAACACGAAACACACTATTTGCATGAAGGTAAAACAGGGGCAACCAAGCACCTTGCCATGCTGGGAGGCTAGTTAATTGGCTCTACGTTAAAGGAAAATGTAGGGCAAAATAAATACATCGAATAAGTTTGGTTTGTTGTAAAAATGAGCTATATTCAGCGGTGTAAGTATATTAAAAATAATAACGATAAAGGAAGTATATGCATATCAAGGACAGTGCGCGTCTTTCCTACCATTATATCACCGAACAAGACGCAGACTTTTTATGGGAGCTCGACCAAGATGAGCTTGTCATGAAATATATCAACGGCGGCAAGAAGTCTTCTAAGGAAGATATTCGGGAAATCTTTGTTCCTCGTTTCCAAGCCTATTCCAATCCAGCTCTAGGGTGGGGACTGTGGCGCGTGGAAACGCTAGTCGAAAAGGAAAGCATTGGTTGGATTTTGGTTCGACCCTTTGGCTTTTTTACTCAACACCCCGAAAGTGACAATATGGAACTAGGGTGGCGTTTTAAGCGCCATACGTGGGGCAAGGGCTACGCAACAGAGGCTGCGCAGTCTGTTAAAGAAGCGCTGTATGATATAGGTGTTGAAAAATTCTCTGCTATTGCTAACCCGCAAAATAGTGCGTCTATCAATATTATGAAAAAGCTAGGAATGACGTTTAGTCACGAGCTTGAGTATAAAGACAAACTCTATCACGAGACAGTAGTCGTCTACTCTAATTAAGTAAGCGTGTTGGTATAAGAAGGGCGAGGGGAATAACTGACGTTATCATTCGCTCTTTAGAATGCTTTTCACGTTCTCGTAGCGAGAATACTGATCTTCTGACAAAGCTGCCGACTCGAGTGTTTCTCTGCATTTTTTGATGGCCGAAAGGGTGTCGGGAAGCATAGGCGCGTTAGCTTTTCGGGCCCTTACTATTGCTTGAAGGTAGTTAAGCGCAATAGAGGGATTTTTAGGCATGACGCGGAACGCTTGAGCAAATGTTGTGTAAGACTGTTCTAAATTACCTCGTTTATACTGCGCAACGGCGGTGTTGTTAAGTATTTTAGGGCTTAGCGTAATCGCTTCTTTTTCTTCTTTCTCTTGTTTTAAATAGGTGGCCATGAGGTTTAATTCATCGTTCTCCTCATCCTGCCTTGAGGAAATGGCGTCTAAAATCGCAAGGGACTCTTTCTTCATTCCTACTTCATGAAGGGCTTTGGCTCTATCAAGCAAGGCTTCTGTGGAGTGGTATTGGGCATGATCTGTGTGAAAATCTGACAACAGCATTTGTGCTTTCACTGTGTCGTCTTTCAAATAATGAAGACGCGCGTCAATCACCGTCAGCTCATCGTTTAAGGCTGCTTTCGGGTGATCCTTTTTCAACTGTCGCAAATACTCATTAGTTTGTTTAACTATGTTGTTTACGTGTTCGGGCTCAGATGTCATAGCAAAATCAACGCCCGCTCTTGCGGCAGTTAAATAAATATCTGGCTTGTCATGGATAGAGTCTTTCGCGTAGCGCACCACCTTTTTAGCGCTGTTAAACTGACTTTCGTAATCATGAGTGATCCGCGCCAAATTTATCGCTAACTTATGTCTAGCAATGTTTTGAGGTGAGATATTGCACGCCAGCGATGTACACTCCAGCGCTTCGTCAAAAGCTGACTGCTTAATTTGTAGTTTGGCGAGTAAGTCATAGGCCTCAAGCGCAGAGTCAGGTCGCATCGCTAACTGGATAACTTCTCTTTCGGCATCGTCTAATTCATTGAGTGCCAACAGACTCTTCGCGATCCCCATTTTTGCCCAGCTAAAATCTTGAACGTTAATTATCGATTCAAAGAAGGCTACGGCTTCTTGAAACCTTTCTGTGATAATCAACAAATCGCCTTTAATCTTCATCGCTAGCGGAAAGTGTTCGGCTTGCTCAGGCTGCAATAGAAAGAACTCAACCTCGGCCAGGGCTTTTTCGTAGTCCTTTTTATCCATGAATGAATAGATATTCTTTAGCGCTTTTTTCCTTGATAAAACCCTGGAAAGTCGCCTGTCTAACTCGTTAACCGAAAAGGGCTTAGCGATAAACTCATCCGGCTGTAACTCTATGATGGCGTGGACGACTTCTGCTGAGGTATCTGCACTGGTGAAGATGAATGCGCTGGTAAGGGGTAGTGATTGAGTTTCGTTTAGTTGCTCAAGTAAAAAATAACCGCCTTGTTCAGAGCGCAAATTATAAGAGCAGATAATGGCGTCATAATCATGTTCTTGCAGTGCCGAAAGGGCATGAGAGGGCCTATCAACATAGTTCATGTTCTTGAAACCTAACTGCTCAAGTGCGTAGTGCATATGGCTTTTCGCCAGCACCTGGTCTTCAGCAATTAACAACTTAGTATTTCTAGCTAAGTGTAGTTTCATCAATTAGTAGCCTCTGAAACATGAGAACCCTTATTTTTCTTACCATATCACGGTAAGTACACCTTAAGTATAGTTCTTTATGGAGACTATCGCATTATGGAAGCTGCTCGTAGCTGAATTTCAGTACTGGTTATTGATAATGATTGCTAGGTTTGGTGTAGGAGTAGCCAAAATGCTTTAACGTGACAACGACTAAGACAGAGTTAGATTGTTGTGTTTCTAAAGATTGATATATTGAGAGGGATGGTGGACGCTACTGGGCTTGAACCAGTGACCCTCGCCTTGTAAGGGCGATGCTCTCCCAACTGAGCTAAGCGTCCGTATTTTTGATTTCACTGTTTGACCACGGTGAGGAAGTGGTGGACGCTACTGGGCTTGAACCAGTGACCCTCGCCTTGTAAGGGCGATGCTCTCCCAACTGAGCTAAGCGTCCATATTTTTGATTTCACTATTTAACCACGGTGAAGAAGTGGTGGACGCTACTGGGCTTGAACCAGTGACCCTCGCCTTGTAAGGGCGATGCTCTCCCAACTGAGCTAAGCGTCCATATTTTTGATTTCACTATTTAGCCACGGTGAAGAAGTGGTGGACGCTACTGGGCTTGAACCAGTGACCCTCGCCTTGTAAGGGCGATGCTCTCCCAACTGAGCTAAGCGTCCATATTT
>NZ_JANHZQ010000027.1:29722-32467 GCF_041414725.1 Alteromonas sp. DY56-G5
GGACGCTACTGGGCTTGAACCAGTGACCCTCGCCTTGTAAGGGCGATGCTCTCCCAACTGAGCTAAGCGTCCATATTTCTTTAAAGCTTGCCTAAGCAAGTGGGGCGGTATTATAGAGTCGGTTCCGTTAGTGTCAACAATAAAATTAAAGAAAAATGACTGTGTGCCCGAATTTTAGACACTCTGGCTGCATCTTAACTAAATTGATGAAAAGAACAGCGTTTTTAATCGCATTCTGAATTCATTGATAAACAAAAACTGCAGCGTGGTTTTTTTCGAATCGGTTGGAATTGGACAGACACTTGCTTCTTACTAAGAGTTGAAACGGGAGCTTGGGTGGACAGACACTTGTTTTTTACTAGAAGTTGAAATGGAGGTTGGGTGTAATTGAAGTGGACAGTTACTTATTTACCACAAACATATAATTAAATTGGCTTCGCACAATGGACACACACTCATTTTTTAAAAGAAGAAGTGGCAAACAAGGACAAAGTGCAAGCGCAAAGTGGACACCCACTTATTTTTTCGTAGCTTAACGCTAGTAAAACTAACACAAATAAAAGTGGTGCTTACTTTATTCTTGAAGTATCAATTGAATTACCAAGTGGACAGTCACTTAAAAAACACGCAACGAAAAAACAAAGGAGAGAAGGAGAAAGGACAGACACTCACGTAAACCTGATAAAGTGCGTGCAGTATCTTTTTATTCAAAGTACCTGGTCTTTTCGGACACCCACTTACTTTTTTGAAGCTATTATCGGTTCTGTCACTCTCTGATCGTTGGACTTATCTGAGTGTGTGTCCACTTCAGCAAGAAATGAATTTTGAAAAAGTGGGCTTCAACAATAAGTGTCTGTCCACTTTATAACTCACTTTCTTCGTACCATCTAAACTACTTCAAGAGATTTCTTTTTCCTTCTATTCTTATCTTACTTTTGAAGTCGCGCTTACACTGGTAGAATGCGCTCAACTTTAGAAATACATTAACAATAGAGAGTGACCATGTCGGTTGTTACACGATTTGCACCCAGCCCAACAGGCTATCTTCACGTTGGCGGCGCACGAACTGCGCTTTATTCTTGGCTTCTTGCTAAAAGCAAAGGCGGCGAGTTTGTTCTTCGTATTGAAGATACAGATATCGAGCGTTCAACTGAAGAAGCAAAGCAGGCCATTCTAGACGGAATGCAATGGTTAGGTTTAACGTGGGATACGGGTCCAATCTATCAGACTGAGCGTTTCGATAGATATAAAGAACTTATTCAGCAGCTTTTGGATGAAGGTAAAGCGTATAAATGCTTTATGAGCTCTGAAGAGTTAGATGCGATTCGTGAAGCGCAAAAAGAACGTGGTGAGAAGCCTCGCTACCCAGGTACGTGGAGAGACAGAACGGATCATCCAGAAGGTCAGCCTTTTGTTATCCGCTTCAAAAACCCTTTAGAAGGTAAAGTGGTAATTAATGATCACGTGCGTGGAAAAATCGAGATTAGCAATACTGAGCTAGACGATCTTATTATTCAGCGCTCTGACGGTACCCCTACATATAACTTCTGTGTAGTTGTTGATGATTGGGATATGGGTATTACTCACGTAGTTCGTGGTGAAGACCATATTAATAACACGCCACGTCAAATCAATATTCTTGAAGCGCTTGGTGCACCTGTTCCAGAATATGCTCACGTTTCTATGATTTTAGGTGATGACGGCAAGAAGTTATCTAAGCGTCATGGCGCTGTAAGCGTGATGCAATATCGCGATGATGGTTTCCTACCGCAAGCTGTGCTTAATTACCTTGTTAGGTTGGGGTGGTCTCACGGCGATCAAGAAATTTTCTCAGTTGATGAAATGATTGAGAAATTCAGCTTAGATGCCATTGGGCAATCTGCATCGGCATTTAACACAGAAAAGCTAATCTGGTTGAATCAACACTACATTAAGACATTACCAGCAAGTGAAGTTGCGTCACACGCTAAATGGCACTTTGAAGAGTTGAATGTTGATTTAACGACAGGCCCAGCGCTTGAATCTATAATTGCTATTCAGGCCGATAGAGTAAAAACGCTAAAAGAGTTAGCTGAGATTTCTACGTACTTTTATCAAGACTATGAAGATTTTGATGCGAACGCAGCAAAAAAACACCTTCGCCCAGTCGCTCGCGGCCCATTAGAGCTTGCTAAAGATAAATTAATGGCAATTGAAGAGTGGAACCCGGAAAATATTCAGGCTGCTATAAATAGTACAGCCGAAGAATTGGAAGTAGGCATGGGGAAAGTAGGTATGCCGCTGCGTGTAGCTGTGACAGGTGGCGGTAATTCACCGTCATTAGATATCACGTTGAATCTTATCTCAAAAGAGAAAATTGGCGAGAGAATCGACAAAGCGCTTACTTTTATAGCAAACAGAGAAAATTCATAAAAAAAGCGTTGACATGACAGGGGGGGATGCCTAGAATGCGCCCCGCTGTCACGGAACAGTCACACAAAATGACTGGTACCATGATGGGGCCATAGCTCAGCTGGGAGAGCGCCTGCATGGCATGCAGGAGGTCGGCGGTTCGATCCCGCCTGGCTCCACCAAGTCACATTGAGACGTGGTTTGATATAGGCTGAAGTTGTTAACGCAGCTTCGGACTGAAAAATTCGAAAATTTAGTTTCGAAGAAAGAATTCAGTCCCCTTCGTCTAGAGGCCTAGGACACCGCCCTTTCACGGCGGTAACAGGGGTTCGAATCCCCTAGGGGACGCCATAT
>NZ_JANHZQ010000027.1:32474-67787 GCF_041414725.1 Alteromonas sp. DY56-G5
TGTCCCCTTCGTCTAGAGGCCTAGGACACCGCCCTTTCACGGCGGTAACAGGGGTTCGAATCCCCTAGGGGACGCCATATCGAAAAAACCAGCCATTCGGCTGGTTTTTTTGTTTCTGGCTTAAAACTTTGTGGACAGATACTGCAATTAAATCTGTAAGCAAATAAATGCAAAGCCATCTTAAGAAAGCTTCAGTGGACAGACACTCTTCTTTCCCTCTTTAAACCATCTATCTAGACATACACCGATCATTTTCATCGGAATTTGCAATTCTTACAAAAGAGGCGTCAACACCTTCGCGCAAGTACTTTTCAGAGGTTCAATGCGTAAAGAACTCATGTCACAACCCTTTAAGAAACTTTTGTGTGATAGATACGTGAGCTTGTTGAACTGTTATGATCTAAAAAATACAAAAGAGGTGTTATATGCAGAATTATCCAATTGGAACTCCTGGTGAGCCGTGGGGCGAAAAAGAAAAAGCCCAATGGAAAGCACAGCAGACTGTGAAAAGAAGTTATCAGGAAGAAGTACTTAATAAACTCTTCAACATTATCCCTGAAGGCTTTGAGTTAAAGCAGTATGGCGCACTTCCTTACGATACAGCGCGTTACCCACTATATGTTGTCATTCCCAAGAGATTTGACGCTGAAAAGCCGTCTGCACTCGTTACAGGCGGTGTTCACGGCTACGAAACCAGTGGTGTGCAAGGAGCGCTTCAATTTATTGAAACAAGGTTGGCTCAGTACGCGGAGCAAGTAAATATAGTTGTGGTGCCATGTGTAAGTCCTTGGGGATACGAGTCGATAAATCGATGGAACCCAATGGCATTAGATCCGAATCGCTCGTTTTACAGTGATTCTCCTGCACCTGAGTCTGCTCAGCTTATGCAATTAGTATCTGATTTAGCGTTATCTCTTACGCTTCATATTGATTTGCACGAAACGACAGACACGGACAATAGTGAGTTTAGGCCAGCACTAGCTGCACGGGATGGGGTGAGCCATGATAACTGGAACATTCCAGATGGTTTCTATACGGTTGCTAATACTCCAAGCCCCCAAATAGAGTTTCAAAAAGCAGTTATTGAAGCTGTGAAAAAAGTAACGCATATCGCACCGGCCGATGAAAACGGAAAGATTATAGGTGCAGATGTGGTGAGTGAAGGTGTAATTTGCTATGACAAGAAGTCGTTGTACCTTTGTGGAGGTATGACAGATGCTAAGTACGTCACAACTACAGAAGTTTATCCCGATAGCGATAATGCGACACCCGAAAATTGCAATGATGCTCAGGTGGCCGCAATTTGCGCTGCACTCGATTATTTAAATTAGACGCTTGAACGTTTAGACGTCTAGATGTATATTTGAGCCTCTTTTTTAGGAGGCTCTTTGTGTTTACTTATTCTGCGGTTATTTACGACGGTAAAAAGCAAAATTTAGTGAGGTATGACTGTGGGACAGACACTGAGTTTTCCTCATATCTTGAATCGCGCTTTGGTTGTCATGTCTGTTTGTGGTCCAATAAAGAGCTATCAGAAACTACAATGGCAGCTATCGCAGCTTCGCGAGTACAGAGTAAAAAAGACGGTCTGGATAAAACAGAAGCTTTATGAACTTAATTTCCCCATGTGTAGCCTTGTGCAAATTAACCGAAGAAGACATTTGCATTGGGTGTAAACGTACGATTGAAGAAATCATTAATTGGCGGACATACACCGATAATCAAAAGAAGGCCGTATTCACTCGCCTTGAAAATTTAGAAAAGGAAGCCGCTACCCAGTTACAGCCTCGTAAATAGGCTAAGTGCGGATTTCTATCAAAATTTCTCTACAAACGGACAGACACACAAGTTTTTCTATTCGTATAGAATTAGAAGCCTGCATCACTCCCACATGAATTAAAGTGTCTAGCGGACAGACACTTACTAAATTTAAATAGCTGCAATTTAAAACCACCTTAAATGCACCTTAAATAGACAGTCACAGAAGTTGAAAAACTAAGCATCAAAGCCTGGCTGATATAAGTGCTTTTTGCTAAACTCCCGCGCCAATTTTATGTTCTATTAATCTGAGACGTTTGCAATGAAAGTAATGCTTGCCCCTATGGAGGGCGTTGTCGACCACTTAATGAGAGATATGCTCACTCGCGTGGGTGGTTTCGATCAGTGTGTTACTGAATTTGTAAGAGTGGTCGATCAAAAATTACCAAAGAAAACGTTTTATAGACTTTGTCCTGAGCTTCATAATGGCGGCAAAACTCCGGCAGGTGTGCCTGTCCGAGTTCAATTATTAGGACAACATCCACAGTGGCTTGCAGAGAATGCACAAACAGCGATAGAGCTGGGCTCTCCTGGTGTTGACCTAAATTTTGGTTGCCCTGCCAAAACAGTTAATAAAAGTAAGGGTGGGGCGGTTTTGTTGAAAGAAACCCAAACCCTTTATGACATTGTGAAAACTGTAAGGGATGCTGTTCCTGCAGAAATCCCAGTTTCAGCCAAAATCAGACTAGGTTTTGAAGACAAATCTTTAGCTATCGAGAATGCTATAGCTATCACTGAAGCGGGCGCTTCTGAGCTCGTTGTTCATGCGCGGACCAAAACGGAGGGATATAAACCACCGGCTTATTGGGACTGGATAGCGAAGATCAAGCAATACACCGATATTCCACTTGTTGCAAATGGTGAAATTTGGAACGCTGAAGACGCTAAGCGATGTCAGAGCCAATCAGAGTGTACTAACCTTATGATTGGACGAGGTGCATTGGCAATGCCTAATTTGGCGCTGAGTATTAAAGAGGGTATAGCACCTATGCCATGGTCTGAACTGGCTGCTTTGCTGATTCAGTACTCTGGCTACGAAATTTTTGGTGATAAGGGCAAATATTACCCCAACCGAATTAAGCAATGGTGCGGCTATCTGAAAAGACAATACCCTGAAGCTGAAGTTCTGTTCAACGACATAAGGCGCCTAACGAAATCTCAGGACATTGTTGATGTGCTTGCACGCCAAGCCGATATTTAGCCAAGTACTTTTGCAATGGCGTTAGAGGTTCACGACAGATACCTTTGGGCATTTGCAACATTTGGACGACATGCTCTTTGGCAGCATTTGGCGAAATTCTCCATCATCTCGGGGCAACCGACAGGCCCAGTAAAAAGTGTTTCAAAATTACTAGTTACTAGCTGCCAGTTCTCTTTTGTCATTCCAAGCTTACTTAGCAAGCGGTTGGGAAGCTTTGGGACTTTGCAGGTATTGGTATTACTCTCTGCATTCATCGTATCAGTGATAAGCTGCAAATAATCGGTAAATGCGAAGGGCAACGGCACTGTGTTCTTGTGGTGACTATCGCTAAAGGGCATCAAAAACTTAGGCGTTTTATTCGAGCGTTTGGCATTCAACCGATATTGGATACTAGTATGGTGAGAGTTGCTTAGCGTCGTCGCTATTTTTGCTCGAATGGGATTTAAATCGACGTAAGCCATTACACTGGCCAGTGCTTTCTCATCGAGTATAGCTTGTGACCTAAACCTTCTTTCCCAGAAATAGCCCTTACATTCATCTTCTTTGTTAGCTCTTCGAGCAATATATTCATTGAGCATACGCATAAACCAGCTGATGCTTTGAAGTCGCTCTCGATATAAAACAGATAATGATTTCAATTCAGCAAGTTCTTCTGACGTTACAGAATCAAAGTTTTCTAAATATCGCTGCACTACGGGCGGGCATTTATAAAACATCCTCCACCGAAGCAAGACCTCATCCATCGTCCAGCCTTCAGCTCTGCCTTTTGCTATATGTAATACCACATGAATGTGATTGTGCATAACAGCGTAGGCGCATAGGTCGATGGCAAAAGCTTGAGAAAGCTTATGAAGCCTGTCTTGAATCCACTTTCTTCTATGCTCATAGTTTATGCCAGTGCGGGCATCGCGACCACAAAGGTAAGATTGCCTCACGCAGCGAGAAATGCAGTGGTAATAAGGTGTAACATCAGTATTTATTTGCTTGTAACGAGGTAGAGGCATATCCGTATCCCATAGTTATTTATTGACATTATGAGATTTACGGCGTCAATTTTAAGTGGTCTTTGGGACAGTTTTAGGGACGGTTATTTTTCATGAGTGCTCTTTCGATCAAATCTCAGAACTGGCAATCGTGGACAGACACTCGAATTTCATAACGGATAGACGTCAATCGTTAAGTCTATTTGACCCAAAAGAAAAAGGACAGACACCCTTATTCGCCGGGTTTCTGTCCTTTCTAATTTCCTTATTGCAAAGCCGCCTCTACTAGCAAGAGGACTAAGCAAAAGTACCAACGAGTGTCTGTCCCTAACAATTTAATTTAAAGGGCAAGTTATACAAACACGTCAACCCTAGAACCCACACGCCCATCGTTAGCGCTTGAGGTCTGCTGTGTGCTCTGGGGCTGAGTCTCGCGACTTTCTTGCACATTACGGGGCTCAACCTGTTGAGTAGGTCGCTGTGGCGATTCTAAGACAGTGGAAACAGGAGACGAATTAACAGAAGAAACGTCCATAAACAAACCTCGCATTTAAAAAATCACCTGATAAGATTAGCACAATTATTGAGCGCTAAGAATTAAACTTCTTAAGTGTCTGTCCATAAAATTAGCGATCAAAGGCTGTGCCTCAGCATTGGGATGAATACCATCGTTTTGCATTAAGTCCTTATTTAGCGCTATTTCTTCAAGGAAAAATGGAATTTTTTGAACGTCCTGAGCTTCCGCTACTTTATTGAAGTTTTGAGTAAACATCTGCGTATAGCGCTTGCCATAATTAGAAGGAATCTGCATTTCTTGCAGAAACACTACGGCATTACTCTCCTTCGCAACACTTACCAGCGAATCTAAATTATCCCTAATCTTACCGATATTATGGCCCTGAAGGCCGTCATTACCGCCCAGTTCAATCAATACATGGGTAGGGTTGTGTTGCTCTAATAAACGGGGAAATCGCGCTAAACCACCGTCAGTGGTCTCTCCGCTTACCGCAGCATTTACAATATCAATCGGAATGTTGTCGTCTTGCCACATTTTTTGTAACAAACTGACCCAACCCTCATGTTGCTGTAATCCATAAGCCGCGGATAAACTGTCACCTAAGATAAGTAAAACCGCATTTTCGCTTGTGTCGCTCTGCTCGGCTTGATCTGATAGCGCTTGAAAGGGTATTAAAAGAATAAGTAAAAAAGCGAACAAATAAAATTTAACAAACACGAATTGATGACCTCTTATGATAAAAGCTAATGCTGTAACCAAAGTAGTGGATACGAGTGAAGGTTCACTGCAGATCCTTCGTCCTATTTCTTTTGAAGTCAAGTCTGGTGAGTCCGTTGCCATTATTGGCGCGTCAGGCTCGGGTAAGTCAACCCTTTTGGGCTTGTTAGCTGGACTTGACCAAGTTACAGAAGGGGAAATTTTCTTAGATGGCGAAGCACTTCACAGCATGAATGAAGAAGAGCGCGCGATTTTAAGAGGAAATAAAGTAGGCTTCATTTTTCAAAGCTTTATGTTAGTTCAAAGCTTAACAGCCTTAGAAAACGTGATGCTACCGGCAGAAATTGCAGGGCTTGATAATCCAAAGGCACTAGCTTTGGATATTCTAGAGCAAGTCGGATTGAAACGTCGCGCGCATCACTTCCCTAATCAGTTGTCGGGGGGCGAGCAACAGCGCGTTGCCATAGCGCGAGCATTTATTACCTCTCCCAAAATACTTTTCGCCGATGAGCCTACCGGCAATCTTGACGCCAAAAATAGTGAAAAAATCGAAGCGCTGTTGTTCGAGATGAATAGAGAAAAAGGCACAACTCTCGTACTCGTAACTCATGATAACGAGCTTGCGGAACATTGTGACAGGCAACTCACGATGAATGCTGGCGAATTAGTTGAAACAACTGGCGCGAACACAATGAATAAGAAAGAGGCGGTTTAGATGTCGACGTCTTTTAATTTAGCTTGGCGGCTTTTCAAGCATGAAGCTAGACGTGGTGAACTGACCATCATATTGCTGGCCATTGTGCTTTCTGTTGCAGCCGTTTTGTCGCTGTCACTCTTCAGTGAGCGTTTACAGGGCGCGCTCAAGTCTCGTTCTGCGGAATTCATTGCAGCAGATGCTCAACTTCGTTCAGATGACCCTATAAACGAGGAGTGGTTAGCTAGAGCCCAAGAAGAGGGCCTTGCGACGGCAAAGCAGGTAGCAACACGTTCAATGGTGTTTAAGGGCGACGAGATGTCGCTTGTTGATTTGCGAGCTGTGAATGACGCTTATCCACTGAAAGGGACTGTCAATATTACCGACCAGCCTTTTGGAGAAAAACGCAATACTGCAGAATTACCTCAGTCTGGAGAAGCATGGGTACAGTCTCGGCTTTTTCAGAGCTTGGGGCTTTCTATTGGCGATAGTATCGAAATTGGTGATGGAACTTTTACCGTCACCCATGTATTGGTAGATATTCCCGATGCTGGCTTTAGCGTGTTTAATACTGACCCTATCGCGCTGATTAACTTAAATGACTTGGAAAAAACTGCGATAACCGGGCCAGGGAGTCGCGCTCGTTATGTGGGCTTTTTTGCCGGTGATGCGGGTGACATAGAAAACTTCAATACCTGGTTATTGCCCCAATTAAACGATGACCTACATTCGTGGCGGACAGTCGAAGATGACGAGTCAGCGATAGGGCGTTCTGTCGCAAGTGCTGAGCGCTATTTTCTGTTAGCGAGTTTGTTAGCAATAGTATTAGCGGCCGTTTCCATTGCCGTTGCTGCTCAGCGTTATGCTCAACGTCACTTTGATCCCGTAGCAATAATGAAGACCTTGGGTGCAACAAGCAGCACCATTCGAAAAGTCTATTTATTCCAAATTTTATTCATTACTGGGCTTGGTATATTTATCGGCCTTGTTATTGGTTTTATCGGTCAGCAAGTGGTGGTTTCACTTGTAGCGGACAGAGTGGATGTATCTCTTGACGTGTGGCATTGGCGACCACTTTTAATTGCCGTTGCTACAGGCGCTACGTGTGCATTGCTCTTTTCCTTATATCCGCTTTTGCAGCTATTTTCAGTTCCCCCGCTTCGCGTATTAAGAAAGGACATATCAGCGAATTTACGTTCCAGAAGCATTCAGTTCGTGGCATCAGGTGGTGCGATATTTTTATTGATGTGGATGTATAGCCGCGATTTAAAAATTAGCGCTATTCTTTTCGTTTCCGGCGCTGCGTTGGTGCTCGGATTACTTGGTGCTACGTATATCTTAATTGCAGTAGGTCGCAAGCTGGGCAGTGGAAGAATGGGGGCGTGGCAGTTGGCATGGGCACGTATTAAGCGACGTGCAATGGACAACAGCGTGCAGCTTATTAGCTTTTCCGTCACCATTATGTTGCTTTTAGTGGTGCTGGTAATGCGCAACGATATGGTTTCGCAATGGCGCTCGCAATTGCCAGAAGGTACACCGAATTACTTCTTAATTAACATTACGCCGGATATTCAACCCGAGTTGGACAGACACTTCGCTGACGAAGGCGTAAAAATTGAAGAGTTTTACCCTGTTATTCGAGGCCGATTTGTTTCGGTAAATGGAGAAGGGGTAAACACCGAGGTTTCTAAAGAAGATGAGCCGAATCGAGAAGGCCGAAGGGGCTTAGGCAGAGAAGCAAACCTAACGTGGAGCAACACGCTTCAAAAAGAAAACGAGGTCATTGACGGGAACTGGCATGGCGATGAGGATAAACAATACAGCGAAGGATGGTTCCCGGTTTCCGTTGAAGAAGGCGTTGCAGAAAGGTTGAACATTAAAATGGGCGATCGGCTCACTTTTAATGTGGGAAGCGAGATTGTCGAAACGAAAGTAACGAGTATTCGTACTGTGAATTGGCAGACTATGCAGCCTAACTTTTTCTTCGTTATTCACCCCGAGGCAATGGCCGCATTTAGCCCAACTTATATTACTAGTTTCTACCTTCCTACCGAGAGAAAGGCAGAGTTAACAAACCTACTTAAACCGTTTGCATCAATAACTATGTTCGACGTTGATGCTCGAATTAATCAATTGCGAGAGATCGTTGATCAGGTGTCTGTTGCCGTTGAATTTATTTTGGTGCTGGTATTGTTAGCGGGCAGTCTGGTATTGATTGCACAAGTACAGGCGAGTATGGATGAACGCAGACAGGAAATAGCCATACTTCGGACGCTCGGTGCAAAGGGGGCGTTGATAAGAAAAAGTGTTATTTTTGAGTTTGTTATCATTGGTGTAGTAGCAGGCTTTATGGCAGCAATGGCCAATGAGTTGAGCCTTTATTTACTTCAAACCTCTGTATTCCAAATGGAAGCAAGCTTACACCCAGAATACTGGGCAATAGCGCCAAGCGTTGGCGCTATCGTTGTAGGCATATTAGGTGCGTTTGGATGCTGGCGTCTGCTTACACTTAATACCGGTCAGATGCTGCGGAACATGGTTTAGGTATTGTTGCGTTAGTTTAAAATGCGCTTTAATACAAAACGGACAGACACTCGGTTAAGTGCCGTTTAGATTAAGGGCAGTGTAAGGGTAGTGGACAGTCACTCAATTCAAATGAGTGTCTGTCCACAGTGTATTTCACAGCAAAGTTCGCTAATTATGAAAGAGTGATTTTCGCTAAGAGTTTGAGAAGTACTCTGGTTTGAAAGTAAATAGAAGTTTTTGAGGTCTGTGACTAAGCAGCATGCCTCGCGATAATGTTGTGCAATGAATGTGGACACACTTGCTTGGCAATTCAAGTGACTGTCCACAAGGCACATAACGAATTTCAGTAATTCAACTATGCGCGATATATTTCTCTTAGCGCCTCGTCGATAGAAGGGAAGTCAAAACTGAAGCCGGCGGTAGTAAGCTTTTGAGGAATGACTCTTTGCCCCTCAAGTATCATCGTCGACGATTCGCCCATTGCTACTTTCATAACAAAGCCCGGGACATTGAACAGGCAAGGTCGGTTAAGTGATTTTGCGAGCGCTTTAGAGAACACCTTGTTCGTGACAGGCTCCGGTGCCGTTAAGTTAAATGCACCAGAACATGCACTATTCTCGATCAAGAAGGAGATAGCACGCACCATATCTTGTAAGTGGATCCAGGCCAAATACTGACTACCACTCCCAAGTGTACCTCCGGCCCCCAGTTTAAACGGTAGAGCCATTTTCCCTAACGCACCGCCTTTTTCGGCGAGAACTACACCAGTTCGAAGCGTTACGACACGTGTCTTAGTTTGATCTACACTTTGGGCAATAGTCTCCCATTTAGCGCACAGTTCATGGGTGAACTCGTTATGAGGAGGAGTTTCTTCAGTTACAAGCTTGTCTCCTTGATTGCCGTAGTAACCAATCGCGGAGCCCGATAAGAAAACAGGCGGAGGCGCATCACAACTATTTATTTTTGAGACTAGCTCAGAAGTGATGTCCCAGCGGCTATTGCAAATTATTTTCTTTTGAGTGTCTGTCCAGCGCTTATCGGCGATAGGCTCACCAGCTAAATTAATTACTGCGTCGAAACTTTCAAAATTTTCTATCGAAGAAACGTTCTCGACGATTTTGACGTTATCCCCCAATTTGCTCTTTGCCTTTAAAGTGTCGCGAGAAATCACCGTGAATTCATGTTCTCGAGAATATTGACGAATAAATTCGCTTCCTATCAGCCCTGTTCCACCGGTCAAAAGAATGTTCACAATTAGCTCCTCGAGGTATGACCTTATCCTGTCTTATTGCAAGATAGTGTCAGTGACACGGAATCAGAAAATCTAAGGGCATGTGGCTTATCGACCTCAACCTCAGCGTAGCGCACCGAAGAATGTTCTGCGGCAATGCTTAGCACATCGGCGGTAAGTTTTTCCAGAAGAGAAAAACGGTTGTCTTCTACAAGCTTGATGATTGCCTTTGTAATCGTTTTATAGTTAAGCGCATCACTCATATCGTCGGTGTTCGTCGCTTTTTCAGCGTCGTAATCAATTTTCACGTTAACAACAACGTCCTGCTTGTTTTTTATTTCATCTTCATTGATGCCAATGTACGTGCGTAGTCTTAAGTTTTTAATTTTAATAGTGGCAAGATTAAAGTTCATTGAAGTCTCTTGTTTGTAGTTGTTTATAAGTCGTTGTAAAGTGTTGTCGTTTCAGTCAGGAATGTAGCACAAAATGTCAATGGAACTACGCTCGCCAACAGCAAAAATTCTAATTGTTCTAGCATGTTTAGTAGTGGTAATGGCTGGTATTAAAGCCGCCAGTACGATCATGGTACCGTTTTTTCTCTCTATTTTTATAGCGATCGCGTGTAGCCCAATAATACGTTGGACCTCGAAATTCGGCGTGCCTAAATGGCTCTCTATAACTTTTGTTATACTGCTTATCGTTGTTTTTGGTTTTCTTTTAGCTGGCTTAGTCGGCCAGTCTATGACCGAGTTTCGAGAAAATTTGCCAGAATATAGAAGTAAGCTTGATACAGAGTTTGCTTGGGTTGTGTCCAAATTGGCTGAATTTAATATTCACATCAATAGAGAGTTAATTGCTTCGCACCTTGATCCAGCAACGGCTATGTCAGTAGCAACAAATTTCATCAGCGGGATGGGCGGCGTACTTTCAAACCTATTCCTTATTCTTCTTACTGTCATATTCATGCTTTTTGAAGCAGACAGTATTCCACGCCGGTTGCATATTGCCCTTGCTGATCCTGGAATGAAACTAAAGCATATCGACAGATTTATTCGTTCTGTGAACAGTTACTTAGCGATAAAAACTGTGGTCAGTTTAGGGACAGGTTTAATTATTGGCATTTGGTTGTATGTGATGGGAGTAGATCATTTCATGCTTTGGGCTGTCCTGGCGTTCATGCTCAACTTTATTCCTAACATTGGATCTATCATTGCAGCTGTGCCAGCTGTACTCATCGCATTTGTTCAACTTGGCCCTGCCTCAGCAGGTTTCGCCGCACTTGGCTTTGTGCTTGTTAATACCATCATGGGAAATATGGTGGAACCGAGATTGATGGGTAAAGGCATGGGGCTCTCGACACTTGTGGTATTCCTTTCGCTAATATTTTGGGGGTGGCTGCTAGGCACCGTTGGAATGTTGCTATCAGTTCCGTTAACCATGGTGGTTAAAATAGCACTAGAGTCTCGCGAAGAGAGCAAGTGGCTTGCGGTGCTGTTATCGAGTGAAGGTGAGAAGTCTGCGTCGTAACTTAGTGGAAGTAGAAAGTGGACAGACACTCTATCGATTTAAAAAAATCTCTCATTGGTCCCTAGCTAAACAGTCAATTGAGAATGTGTCAGTCCCCCAAAAACTTTTGTGCAAGATTAAGTGTCTGTCCACTTTCATACTCGAGCAATTGAAAGCTCAAGGATTTAACGGTCATGCACAAACTTCGTTGTACTTTTTAAAACACTATTCGTGATTGGGAAATTGAATAACGATACGAGCGCCGCCAAGCGAACAGTCCTCGATGAGCATTCTACCTTCGTAGATTGAAACTAAATCGGCCGCCAACGCCATGCCTATTCCGTGGCCTTCTGTATAGGTATCAAGTCGAGTTCCTCGCTCTAACAAAAGCACCTTTTTGTCGTCAGGAATACCAGGGCCGTCGTCTTCTACTTTAATTGTTAGCCAACCAGCACGCTTCGACGCTGATACGATAATTCTATTGGTCGCTGCTTTGCATGCATTGTCTAGAAGGTTGCCACACAGTTCCATGAAGTCGGTCTCGTCTCCTTTAAACTGAGCATCCTCATCCAGTTCAAACTCAATAGTAAGGGCTT
Organism: Alteromonas sp. DY56-G5; assembly: GCF_041414725.1. Taxonomy (NCBI): domain Bacteria; kingdom Pseudomonadati; phylum Pseudomonadota; class Gammaproteobacteria; order Alteromonadales; family Alteromonadaceae; genus Alteromonas; species Alteromonas sp. DY56-G5. The sequence continues at coordinate 44,264 of NZ_JANHZQ010000027.1, forward strand.
TATCTTGGTAGACCTTGTCCATTGCATCGGCAAGCTTGTGCAAAATGGGTAATATATAGATAGCTTGTTGCCAGCCAGATTTTCCAGCACTCGCTCTTTTCAGCTGGCGTTTAATGATTCGGTCAATTTGCTGTAATGCTTCGTTTACCTCAGTAGGTAAATCGCTAGTGCCCGATGCTACTGCCAAAGGCGTTTTCAAACTATGTGCTAAGTCTCCTAAACTGTTTTTATATCTCGCCCTTTGGGCGGCCTCAGTTTGAAGCAAACCATTAATGGATTGTTTTAAGGAATCGAATTCAACTGGATAGCGTGATTCTAACTGGCGTTTATGTCCACTTGAGGCTTGTGAAATTTCGTCAATTAACTTCCTAACAGGAAGAAGTACTAGGCTAATCCCGATAATAATAAAAATTAGGAGCGCTATACAGAGCGTGAAAATCCACTGCCACGTCGTGTCTAAGAACGTATTCCGCTCTGCTTCAAAAAGTGCTTTATTGTTAAATATATAAAACCGAACAGGCTCGAAGTCTCTACTTGAAGCAAATTCCGCAGTAAAGGCGTATACAAAAAACTCGGAATCTTTTTCAAACTTAGGTGTATGAGAATCCAAAAATAACTCGTTACCGACTGCAACGTCTATCTCAGGTGGTGCAAAGGTATATTCAAGAGCTGAGGCTGACTGCCAAATTACTTCGTCTCGAAACACAATCACGCCAAGATAACCTGATCCCGGAAGGTTTAACTGCTCTTCGTATAAAATTTCAGGCATATAGGGCAGGTCGCCATCTAACTCGAAAGCCGATAGCAGACCTAAGTTCATCAACCTAAGCTCACTCATCTTGGCTTGCGTAAGGCTATCAGTATATGCCTCATCTAAAATGACAACAGTAAAGGGCGCAAATAACGCTAGAAGAACAATCGCTAGAAAGATACTCCGAAGACGTAGCGACAATTGCCTCATAAACTTCTATTTATCCTATAGCCTCTACCTCTAAGGGTTTCGATTGGCTTTAACTCACCGGTCGGGTCCAGCTTTTTCCGCAGTCTTCCCACGAAAACCTCTATGACATTACTATCTAAATCGAAATCTTGGTCATAAATGTGCTCGGTTAGCTCTGTTTTTGAGATGACCTTTTGCGGGTTAAGCATAAGGTACTCCATGACTTTGTATTCGTAAGCTGTTAGATCCAGAGCTTGACCGTTTAACGATAGTTCTTCACTAACGGTATCCAGCGAGATAGGGCCGAACTGAATGGTTGGGTTCGCTTGTCCTGAAGCTCGTCGAATTAGTGCTTTTGTTCGAGCAAGTAACTCTTCGTTATGAAAGGGTTTGGTGAGGTAGTCATCGGCTCCGGCATCAAGGCCTTCCACTTTCTCTTGCCACCTATCTCTAGCAGTTAAAATGAGTATAGGGCAGGAAATATCAGCTTGACGAGCTTTTCGTATAACCTCAAATCCGTCTAGCTTTGGCATGCCGATGTCGACGATAGCCAGGTCATAGCTATATTCTTTAATGAGAAAAAGCGCGTGCTCACCATTATCTGCGAGGTCTACGCTATAGCCATTTTGCTGAAGGAGCGCATCAAGCTGGGTTAATAATCTGCTATCGTCTTCGGCTACGAGGATACGCATGTTAGTCCTTATCTTTATTTGTTTTTACCTTGCCTGAGCGCTTGTCTACATCTACTGATACTACTCGCCCTGACTTTTTAAGTACTTTTACCCGGTAGTTTTTTGAGGTCTGTTCAACTTTTAAGACGCGTCCATTTACAGCAACGCGAGCACGCTCAGCAGCTTCGCTTTTTGATATATCGCCGCCAGAGTCTTGAAACGCCAAAGCTGGCGCTGTGTTAGACAAAGCTAACACTAAACAAACTACTGCAACACGAAGCGATAATTTCATACAACCTCACAATTATTATCCCACTCAGGCCAAACTACAGATAAGTATAACTTGGTTAACTGAACCCATTCTGAACTAGGTTTAGTCTACCTTGCGGAGCAAAAGCTGTATATAAGCCTTAAGTAAATGGCATTTACGAAAGAGCAAATATTGTGGACAGACACTTAATTGCTAAGAGGCCGGAAGTCAAAATGAGAGTGTCTGTCCACAAGTCTATTTCTAAGCTTCAAAGTGACGCATATATTTAAGTGCTCTCGTTAGTAAATCATATTGAGTAATCTTTACTCCTACTTTGAAAAAGTGTCTGTCCACTTTGTTGATTGTTATTAAGGGGAACCAATGTTTATCGTGCAAACGAGTGACTGTCCTCGGTTTTTGTAAAATAGTTCACAACGCTCATTTGGATGTACGAGTGTGTGTCCAAAGCTGTACCTAACTGGCGTGTAGTGAAGAGCTTACGTTTCTCAATAACTCTTTTGGCAGCTGAGCGGGGAGATATTGACTTTTCTGGCATACCACGTGCGAGGAATAAGCTTCAGATGAATCAATAAAATGAAAATAAGGCGTTTAGTTCAACTGCTCAATTCAATAGTAACGTCGGACAGACACTTATTTTCAACAAGGAGGAGCTATGTCTAACGATATTAAGAAAACAATGTGGAAAGCAATGTCAGATAGTCCAAAAGTCATGGTAAGTCTGGTTGGTGAGGATATGCATGCCGAGCCTATGTACGCCCAACTTGATAAAGACGCTGATAGCGAGTTTTGGTTCTACACTAGTCGAGAAAACCGCATTGCTAAAGGTGGAAAAGCCATGGTTCATTTTGCATCCAAAGGTCATGATGTATTTGCTTGTATACGAGGCAACCTCACTGTTGAATCACGTAAAGAGGTGATTGATAAATACTGGTCTAATCCAGTAGAAGCATGGTTCGAGAAAGGTAAAGATGATCCTTCTTTATTAATGCTTCGCTTTGAACTTATAGATGCAGAAGTGTGGGATGCAGACCCTTCACTCAAAGGTATGTTTAAAATGCTTACTGGCAAAACGGTGAAGCCAGAAGAGATGGGTGAGCACGAAAAGGTCGACCTTTAAACGCAGCATCATGGGCCAATTTTATGACGAAGCTTTGAGGCGTTGGGGCACTTACTCAGAGGTGCGAGTGTCTGTCCACAAGGGATTGTTTAAAATGCTTACTGGTAAAACGGTAAAGCCAGAAGAGATGGGTGAACACGAAAAGGTCGATCTTTAAACGCAGTATTATGGGCCAATTTTATGACGAAGCTTTGAGGGGCTGGGACGCTTACTCACAGGAGCGAGTGTCTGTCCACAAGGGATTGTTTATTACGGTTGTTGGCTGATTATTAAGTGACTGTCCATTATCAACCAAAGGACGCTTGGCAAACAATTCCGAGTGTGTGTCCTCATTAGTCTAGCAAATGAGTGTCTGTCCACACTAGTTTAATAAATAAGTGTTAGCTTCATTACTGTTGAAGCAACGAAAAAGCCCCTAAAAACCAGATTAATCCGGTCTTAAGGGGCTTTCGTTATTTTTTACGCTACAGCGTTTAGCTAAAAACTAAGGCAAAACCTTTTTGTAAGGTTTAACTACAACACTATCGTAAACACCTGCTTCGATGTACGGGTCAGCGTCTGCCCATGCTTGAGCAGCTTCTAGTGAATCAAACTCTGCGACTACTAGCGAGCCGGTAAATCCGGCTGGGCCTGGGTCTGGGCTATCTACAGCAGGGAAGGGGCCTGCCATAACTAAACGGCCCGCATTTTTTAATGCATTCAAACGTTCAAGGTGAGCAGGTCGCGCCGCTAGGCGCTTTTCTAGACTGTCCGCCACATCGGTTGCACAAATCATGTATAGCATGCGCTTATCCTTTTGCCGTAGCGGCTTTCATGCTTTCAACAAAGCTGCCGAGCTCGCTCAGCATTTTGTGGCTGTCCGATAAATTAGCGGCGATGATATTCACTGTCGCCGAGCCTGAAATTGCGCCAGCGGCACCTGCGTCAATAGCAGATTTAACCTGTTCAGGTGTAGAAATACCAAAGCCTAACAATGCTGGTGCTGCTTTGTGTTTGTTCAAGCGCTCAATAAGCTCTGAAGCAGGCACGTTTGCGGCAGTTTCTGCGCCAGTAACGCCCGCACGACCCAGCAAATACGTGTAGCCTTTCGAGTATTCCCCGATTTTTTCCATGGTTTCGTCAGTAGCATTGGGCGGTGCAATCAAAATCTGAGAAATGCCAGTGGCTTCGGCTGCTTTTTGGAAAGGTGCAGCCTCGCGAATAGGAACGTCAGCGACCAAAATTGAGTCAACGCCTGCCACTTGCGCTTTATTGTAAAAATTCTCAATGCCTTGTGCCATTACTAAGTTGCTGTACAGTAGCAAGCCGATAGGCACATCTGGATATTTTGCGCGAACACGTAAAATAACACCCAAGCAATCTGCTACCGTCACCTTGTTACTTAATGCGCGAATGGCAGAAGCTTGGATAGTCGGGCCATCAGCAATGGGGTCAGAGTAAGGTATACCTAACTCAAGTGCGTCAGCACCGCTTTCTACCAGCTGGCAAATAATGTCTTCAGATTGCGCTAAATCGGGGTCACCTATCATTACGAAAGGTACGAATGCGCCTTGGCTCTTTTCATCAAGGCCGGCAAACATCTGTGCATATCTATCCATTATAAATCGTCCCCTAAAATGTTGATAACGTGCGCTAAATCTTTGTCGCCACGACCTGATAAGTTAACTACGATGATGGTCTCTTCTTCCGCTTCATCCGCCATATTAAGTGCGTGCGCTAAAGCATGCGACGATTCAAGGGCTGGAATAATACCTTCTTTCCTGGCAAGCAATTGGAATGCATTCAGTGCTTCTTCGTCGGTAGCGGCAACGTATTCCGCTCGACCAATGTCGTGAAGGTAAGCATGCTGAGGGCCAACAGCAGGGTAGTCGAGACCAGCAGATACTGAGTAGCTCTCTTCAATCTGGCCTTCTTTGTCTTGCATGATGAAGGTGTAAGCGCCGTGAAGAATACCTTTTGTACCCGTCACGATAGTTGCGCCGTGCTCTTTGGTGTGCACGCCTTTACCTGCAGGCTCAACGCCCACTAAGCGCACAGAGGGCTCATCAATAAAGTCTGCAAACATACCGATAGCATTTGAGCCTCCGCCCACGCATGCTACTACAGCGTCAGGTAAGCGACCTTCTTTTTCCATAATTTGAGCGCGAGTCTCTTCACCAATCATGCGGTGATATTCACGAACAATGGTCGGGAAGGGGTGAGGACCCGCTGCTGTGCCTAACAAATAGTGCGCTTTATCATAGTTCGCTGACCAGTCGCGCATAGCTTCGTTTACGGCATCTTTAAGGGTACCAGAGCCTGCATTTACAGGAATAACCTCTGCGCCCATAAGCTTCATACGGAACACGTTTGGCGCTTGACGTTCAACGTCTTTTGCACCCATATAAATACGTGCTTTAAGCCCAAGCAACGCACACGCTAAAGCGGTTGCAACACCGTGCTGGCCCGCGCCAGTTTCGGCAATAACTTCTTTTTTACCCATGCGCTTAGTAAGTAGCGCTTGGCCTAATACCTGGTTAGTTTTGTGTGCGCCACCATGAAGTAGGTCTTCACGCTTTAGATATAATTTTACCTTTGGGTTACTCACAAGGTTGCGAGTTAACGTCATTGATGTTGGACGGCCGGCATAGTCTTTTAACAGAGATAAAAACTCTTCGTTGAACGCTGGGTCGTCCTTGGCATCCAAAAATGCTTTTTCCAGTTGGTCTAGTGCTGGAATAAGTAGCTCGGGCACGTACATGCCACCAAATTCACCAAATTTTGTATCTAACTGGTTCATTACGTTGTCCTGTATTTAAATTAGTAACGGCGGCAAATGGCAAAAAGCGCGTCGAGTTTTTCTTCGCTTTTCACGCCGGGTGCGGTTTCTACGCCTGAATTCACATCAATAGCACCACAGCCGGTTGCAATAGCTTCTGCAACATTCTGGGCGTTAATACCGCCAGCAAGCACTAACTTATGCTTCGCTTCGATATCGTTTAATAACTGCCAATTGAACGCTTCGCCTGTACCGCCTTTGGCATCACCCACTTGGCAATCCAGAAGAACGCGGCTGATAAGGCTGTTATTTAAGTGTCTGTCCACTGTTTCTGGTAGTGCGTCAGAAGAGGTTGCTTTAACACCTTCGACTTTCCAAATTTCACAACCTACTGGAAGCTTGGCAGCAAGCGCTGAAATGTAGGTATCATCTTCGCTGCCGTGAAGCTGCACGGCAAAAAGGTTGAGCGAGGCGGCGAGTGATGCCACTTCATCAATGTCGTGATTAACGAGCACACCAACAAAAGCACCGTCAACGCTCTGCGTTATAGTCAAAGCCTGTGCTTCGCTCACACAGCGTGGCGATTTTTCAGCGAAGATAAGCCCGCCAAAGCTAGCGCCTTTATCAAACGCCATTTGTGCTTGTTCGGGGCTGGTAAGCCCACACACTTTAACTGCACCATTCACTAACGTTTTTACTGCGCGCGGTAGGTCAGCCTCGGCCATTAACGCACTGCCCACCAAAAAGCCTTGGGATACAGGCGCTAAACGAAGCACGTCTTGGTGCGTGTATATGCCCGACTCTGAAATAACCACGTAGTCGTGCGTGGCTTTTTCAAGCATGGGCACAAGGCGTTCGGTGGTGGCTAAATCGGTAGAAAGGTCGCGTAAGTTGCGATTATTGATACCAATGATGTTGGCTTCAAGGGCAATAGCGCGCTCCATTTCTTCTTCATTACTTACTTCGGTAAGAATGTCTAATGACAGAGCATTGGCAACGTTTGCCAACTCGCGATATTCGTCATCATTTAGCACACTAAGCATTAATAGCACTGCGTCGGCATTATAGTGACGGGCTAGATACACTTGATAGGTATCAACGAAGAAATCTTTGTTAAGCACAGGCTGAGCAACACGCTCAGTAACATAAGCTAAGTACTCAAATTTACCTTGGAAGTACTTCTCGTCTGTCAGCACAGAAATACCGGCAGCATAAGGCGTGTAAGCCGCTAAGATCTCGTCTAAATCGAAATGCTCTCGAATAAGGCCTTTTGAAGGCGATGCTTTTTTGCATTCGAAGATAAAGCCTGCATTTGGCTCACTAAGTGCCGCAAATAAACTCTTTTCAGAAGGAACTAGATTCGCCTTGAAGCTTTCTAGCGGCAGTGCTTCTTTGCGTGCGGCCACTTCTTCTCGTTTGTCTGCAACAATTTTCTCAAGCACATTAGCCATTCGTGCTTACCTCCTGAGTAATTTTGGCAACCTTCGTTAATAACTGCATGGGTAACCCTTCGGCCATAGCGTTCATCGCCATTTCAGCCCCTTCTTTGAAGGTTGATGCTTTGCCGGTTACTTTCAACAGTGCCCCGCAGTTCATAGCGATAGCGGCACGGTGCGCCTCTTTACCTTCGCCGTTTAGCGCTGCTTCAACAAATTGTCTGTTTTCTTCAGGTTCACCGCCCTCAATCGCAGCAAGAGGATAATGAGGTAAACCGAAGTCTTTAGCGGTAACGGTAAGCTTGCGAATATCACCGTGCTCAAGGTCGTAAATCATTGATTCGCCGTGAAGCGCCAGTTCATCCAAGCCATCGCCATGCACTATCATTGCGCGGTGTTGGCCAAGCAGCATAAGGGTTTTTGCGTAAGGTTCAAGCAGTTCAGGCGAGTATACGCCGAAAACGCCGTGAGTTGGACCTGCTGGGTTTGCCAGTGGCCCAAGAATATTGAACAGGGTTCTGGTCTTCATCGCAGCGCGCACGGGGGCTGCGTGGCGCATACCTGCATGATAAACCGGTGCAAAAAGAAATGTGAAATTTGCTTCATCTAAGCACTTGCGAGAAGTTTCTGGGCTAATTTCTAAATTAAGACCGAACTGTCGAAACAAATCAGCAGAGCCAGACTTACTCGACACACTGCGATTACCGTGTTTCGCCACCTTCACGCCACAAGATGCGGCAACTACACCGGCTGCACTGGAAATATTAATGGTGTTGTGGCCATCTCCGCCTGTACCAACGATATCTGCAAACTCATAAGACGGTGTGGGAAAGGGCAGTGCATTAGCCACCATTGCGCTCGCCGCACCCGCAATTTCGCTGGGTGATTCTTTTTTCATTTTCAGCGCAGTCAGCACTGAAGCAATCATCACCTCGCTTTGCTCACCGTGCATGATGCTGTTAAACAAGCTGTATGCCTCGGTTTGCGACAGTGATTCTCGCAACATAATTTGTTCTAGTAGAGGGCCTGCGTTAAGCATGGTTCGCTCCCTGTAACGTTAAATAGTCAATACTTTGCTTTAACAGCAAACTGCCGTGGGCTGTTAAAATAGATTCTGGGTGAAATTGGAAACCCAACATGCGATCTTCGCTGTTGTAAACTGCCATTACGGCCTCACTGCCGTCATCGTTTACCGTAGATGCGCAAACGTTAAGGTTTTCAGGCAATGAATGTGCCACTAAAGAGTGGTAGCGTGCTACATGTAAGGGCTGCTGTAAGCCTTTGAACATGGCGTCTTCAGAATGGGAAATAGCAGAAGACTTGCCGTGCATAACTTGGCTGGCGCGACCTACGGTGCCGCCGTAATGCTCAACAATAGCTTGATGGCCTAAGCAAATACCAATTACGGGGAACACGCCGTGTACTTTTTTAAGTAGCTCAGGCATACAGCCGGCTTCACTTGGTGCGCCTGGACCTGGCGACAACATAAGAAGCACAGGGCCTTTCGTTGCTTGTTCCTGCATTCTTTCAAACAGAGCATTTGCTGAAACCGTGTTGCGATAAACCTTAATGTCTAGGTTTAAGGTACGCAGTTCATCCACAAGGTTGTAGGTAAATGAGTCTACATTATCGAGCAAAAATAGGGTGGTCACTTGCTGATTCATGCGTTGCCTCCTTCATTTAATGCAACGTTGATACTTTCAGCTTCTTCTTGTAGCGCTGCTTTTACTGCACCAATTACCGCTTGCGCCTTAGCGCGGGTTTCATCAGCTTCAGCTTGTGGAACCGAGTCATATACTACACCTGCACCCGCTTGAATATAAGCCGTGCCGTTTTTCACAAACGCTGAGCGAATGACTATACAAGTGTCCATATCGCCTTGACCATTCAAGTAGCCAACCGCGCCGCCATAACTGCCGCGGCGTTTTTTCTCTACTTCACGAATTAACGTCGCTGCGCTTACTTTTGGTGCGCCAACTAGGGTGCCCATATTCATGCAGGCTTGATAAGCGTGCAGTGGATCTAAGTCGTCACGTAGCTGGCCAACCACGCGCGATACTAAGTGCATCACGTGTGAGTAACGGTCAACTTTTAGCAAGTCTTTCACATAGCGCGTACCTGGGCGACTCACTTTTGCAACATCGTTTCGGGCAAGGTCAACCAGCATAATGTGCTCAGACTTTTCTTTGTTGTCTTCGCGAAGGTTAAGCTCAATACGGCTGTCTAAATCTCTGTCGATACTGCCATCAGGGCGCTTGCCACGTGGACGGGTACCGGCAATCGGGTAGATCTCTACCTGATTACTTTCTCTTTCGTATTTAAGCGCTGATTCAGGAGAGGCGCCAAATATGATGAAAGCGGCATCTTGCATGTAAAACATGTAAGGGCTTGGGTTTGATTCTTTAAGTTTAGCGTAAGCAAGTAGCGGCGACGGGCAGGGGAGAGAGAATGTACGCGAGGGCACAACCTGAAAAATGTCGCCGGCTAAAATGTGCTGTTTTAAGTCCAGCACATGGTTGCAGAACTGTTCATCACTTAAATCAACACTCACTTCGACGCTTGGGTCAAAAGAAGAAAGTGACTGTCCGTTTTCAGTTGCGTTTGAGTTTTCTGAGTTGGAAACGAGTGACTGTCCGCTTTGTGCTTCACTTTCTACATCAGCAATCTTTGCTGTATTTGCACCTACTAGTGCTGGCTCAGCGGGCATATCGTGTAGCTGCTGATGAATTGCTTCTAAACGCTGAGCAATGGCAAAGTATTGCTGGGCAACGTCTTGTCCGCTAAAAACACTGCCAATTAAATGTGTCTCGCGGGTTTGGTGGTCAACGGTAATTAAGGTCTCTGCTAAGTAAAACACAAAGTCTGGACAGTCATTTTCACCTTCTGCAACATCAGGTAGCTTTTCAAAGCCTGCCAGCATGTCGTAGGCAAATACACCGCCTAAGAAAACCGCGTGGGGATGTTGGCGAATTGGCGTTATTTTATTGATAACAATGCGAAGCGCGTCCATTACGCTTGCGGCCTTTAAGCGGCTGTCTTCGTCAAGTTCACCGTCGGCTTGATCGCACACCAATGTAATTGAAGTGTCTGTCCTTTCTTTGATGTGTAGGCCGTCAGGGGCGTGGTCAACAAATAAAGGTAACACTGAAGCGCCGTTGCCTGTCAGTGCTTTCACTTCAACGCGGTTGCCCCGGCATTCCATGCGCAGTGCTGCATCAACCATTAACAAGCTTTGTAAATCGTCTTTAGAATCAATTTCTGCCGACTCTAAAAGCAGTGCGTTATTTTTATTGCCACAAAGGTGGGCAAACGCGGCAAGTGGATCATCGACATAGTGTCCCACCTGCTCAATTGTCTCTACCTTACCTGGAGAAATCCCCAGTTCCGCTAAACTCATTTTTGCTACTCTCCAACTGCAAAAAGACAAAAAAAAGGCCCGTATAAACGGGCCTTTATGTGTATTCATTCACGCACTACAGTGCACACCGCCCGTTAAGTTAGGGAGTGCCACCACCAAGCTGCAACTGTCATTGCTGTCGAAATGTCGTATGAATGCATGAATTACTCGTTGTTTTTCCAAACTTCAATAGGATTTGAAGCCGTTAGTACGTATACTTTGTGTGTATAGAAGAAAACAAATTGCCCTTTGTGTCAACCTAAAATTTGCATAAGACATTGAAAATAGATCTACATAGTCATACAAAATTCTCTGATGGCCACTTAACCCCAGAAGAATTAATCCTTCGCGCGCACACCATGCAGGTGGATGCGCTTGCCGTTACCGACCACGATACCGTAGCCGGTTTAGAAGAAGCGCACGCTACTCAAGCAAAACAAAAACGAGCACTCACCATAATTGATGGTGTTGAAATTTCCACCACTTGGCACAGTTTCGATATCCATATAGTTGGATTAAATGTGGACAGACACTGCCCAACGTTTCTTGAGCGGCTGCAAGGCCAGTCTCAAACCCGAGAAGCCCGAGCTGAAAAAATTGCTGATAAGCTCGAAAAGTGTGGGTTTGAAGGTGTTCTAACGCGAGCAAAAGCGCTAGCGGGCGTTGGCCAGGTGACACGGGCGCACTTTGCGCGCGTATTAGTAAACAACTACGGTGTGCCAAGTATGGACGCCGCGTTTAAAAAGTATCTTGGCAAAGGCAAACGAGCTGCAGTTAAAGCAGAGTGGCCAAGCATTGAAACGGCTATCGAGTGGATACACGATGCAGGTGGACAAGCGGTACTGGCTCACCCAGCCCATTACGACATGACAGCAAAATGGCTACGGCGCTTGGTGGCCTTGTTCGAACAAGCCAGTGGCGACGCCATTGAAACCGCATTTCCTGGCATAAATAAAACTAAACAAGAGCTTATTAACGAGCTTGCGCAAACCCATCAGTTGTTAGCATCGGCGGGCTCTGATTTTCACTTTCCGTCTCGTTGGACTGAGCTGGGTAAGAACCTCGGCATTAGCAGTAAGCTCACACCCGTATGGCATAATTGGAAACAATTTGAAGGGCAGATGGCCGAGAGCTAAGGAAATCTAATTTGTAACGCTCTCGGTATAAATGGGCAAGGTAAGGCAAATGGTTCACGTACGGTTGATGAGCGCTAAAGCTAATTAAAATGCCGAGAGTTGGTTGGTAAAAAGCTTAAAAGCGAGTTTTACCAACGAGCTTAACCAGCAAGCTTTACGAGTGGACAGACACTTACCTCGTTGGCAAAGTAGTATAGTTCTGCGCGTTTAAGAAAAGGAAGTAATTATGAGTCAATTTTTCTATGTGCACCCCGACAACCCGCAAAAGCGCCTAATTAGTCAGGCTTGTGAGTTAATTCGAGAGGGGGCAGTGGTGGTGTATCCGACAGACTCAGGCTACGCCATAGGTTGCCAAATGGAAGACAAAAAGGCGCTTGAGCAGTTGTGTCGTATTCGTCAAATCGATAAAGATCACAACTTTACCTTAATGTGTCGAGACATGTCTGAGCTATCAATTTACGCAAAGGTAGACAACACGGCGTTCAGGCAAATTAAGAACAACACACCAGGGCGTTACACCTTCGTGTTGAAAGCGACCCGCGAAGTACCAAAGCGTTTGCAAAACCCTAAACGTAAAACCATTGGAATTCGCGTGCCCGATAACGCCATTGCACTTGCATTATTGGAAGAGCTGGGCGAACCATTGATGTCTACGTCTTTGATTCTGCCAGGTAACACCATGGCTGAATCAGACCCAGATGTCATTCGCGACAACTTAGAAAAGCAAGTAGGGCTTATTATTCACGGTGGTTACATTGGAGAGCAGCCCACTACCGTGGTTGATTTGTCGGAAGACACGCCAGTCATTGTGCGGCATGGCACGGGCGATCCGTCTCCCTTTGAGTAACTTTCGTTAGGCTGGTTTTAAATAGCTTGTTTTGCTAGTTGCAGGTGAAAGTTATTGTAGGAAGCTATAAGCTAAATTTCTGGGGCCTGGTGAGCGTTGATGTACAGCAACGCACATCAGGCCCTTTTATGAACGCGTAAATAATAATATCAATAATCGCCGCTTTGTTAGCGCGTAAAAACGGTTGTGGAACTGTGTCAGAGCTTGTTGAAGAAAATAACAATGATAATAAGGCTCCTGTTGAGCAGGGGCTTTCGACACCTGTTCAGCAACCGTTGCCACTTGCGTTTATTAATGGCGAAGCGCTAATTGAAAAGCCTGAAGATCTCTTCATTCCCCCCGATGCCCTAGAGGTCATATTAGAAACCTTTGAAGGGCCGCTCGACTTACTGCTTTATCTTATAAGAAAGCAAAAGTTTGATATCACTACATTGCCCATCGCTGATGTTACCAAACAGTATATGGAATATGTGGATGCCATGATGTCGCTAAAATTAGAGCTGGCGGCAGAGTACTTGCTGATGGCAGCCATATTGGCAGAAATTAAGTCCAGACTTCTACTGCCTAAACGCAGTGACGATTCCGACGAAGAAGAAGACCCTCGCGCAGAGCTTATTCGCCGATTAAAAGAATACGAGCTAGTAAAGCAAGCGGCAGAAGATTTAGATATTCAGCCTAGACTTGAACGGGATATTTTCACCACTCACGTTGAACTAAGTGAGAATGTGGCGCCAATTCGTATTGAGCCCGATGTGTCTTTAGCTGAAATTGTATTGGCGTTCAGTGCGGCCATGAAGCGCGCTGAAGCGTTTGAACACCATACCATTGCACGGGAAGCACTGAGCACGCGAGAGCGCATGTCGCTCATCTTGTCTTTACTCACAACAACAGAATATACGCCACTTGAACGCCTATTTACGGTTGAAGAAGGTAAAGCTGGCGTAGTGGTTTGCTTCTTAGCAATTTTAGAATTAGTAAAAGAACAGCTAATTTTATGCATTCAGGCAGGTCCTTATGCAAAAATTCATGTAAAATTAGGTGCCCATGAAGAAAATTAACACGGCGCAGCTTAAACAATTGGTTGAGGCAGCAATATTTGTTGCTGATAAACCTATTTCAAAGCAGCATTTAAAAGAAACGGTACTCAATGAGTTTACCGTCGCTGATAGAACCTTGAGTAAGGTGCTTAACGAGCTAAAGTTAGATTATCAGCCAAGAGGCATTCAACTGGTGGAAGTAGCAAGTGGCTATCGCTTTCAATCGTTAGATGCGTTAAGCCCGTGGTTAAGCAAATTGTGGCAGGAAAATGCGCCAAAGTATTCTAGAGCAATGCTCGAAACCTTGGCACTCATTGCTTATCGGCAACCTATAACCCGCGGAGAAATAGAGCAGGTAAGGGGCGTGGCGGTAAGCAGTAATATTATAAAGACACTCACAGAACGAGACTGGGTAAAGGTAGTGGGCCACAAAGAAGTGCCTGGGCGACCAGCGCTTTACGCAACTACCAAAGGTTTCTTAGACTATTTTTCGATGACGTCGTTGAGCGATTTGCCCAATGCCGACGCTTTTGAAAATATGGCAGAAAGCGTTGCATCAGACTCGCCGCTTAAGGTGTTAAATGAGGCACCGTCTGAATAGACCGTGCGACCGTAAACAAGCAATTAAAGAGTGAAAAACCATGACTGAAAAGTTGCAAAAAGTGCTAGCTAACCAAGGGCTAGGCTCGCGACGAGAAATGGAACGTTGGATTGAAGAAGGCCGAGTATCGGTTAATGGTACAAAAGCGACATTAGGAGATAGAGTCGATCATACTGCACAGATTCGTGTGGATGGTCATTTGTTATCTCGTCAAACAGAACAGCCTGTCTGCCGTGTGTTGATGTACAACAAGCCTGAAGGTGAATTGTGTAGCCGTCACGACCCTGAAGGGCGCGATACGGTATTTGACCGTCTTCCCGCTATTCGATTAGGACGTTGGATCACGGTTGGTCGTCTAGACATGAACACCAGTGGTCTACTGTTATTCACCAACGATGGTGAATTGGCTAACCGCCTAATGCACCCAAAATGTGAAGTAGAGCGCGAATATGCCGTGCGTGTGTTCGGCGAAGTTACTGGAAAAACGCTTCATACCCTGCAAAAAGGGGTAGAGCTGGAAGACGGCGAAGCAAAATTCCTGACAATTTCAGGTGCGCCTACGCCGCAGCATGCTGAAGAAGAAAGCATGAACCGTTGGTACAATGTAACGTTGAAAGAAGGGCGTAACCGCGAAGTACGTCGTCTTTGGGAGTCGCAAGGCGTGCAGGTAAGCCGTTTGATCCGTGTTAAATATGGTCCAATCGAACTGCAAAAGCGTTTACCGCAAGGTGCGTGGGTAGAACTAGGATTAGAAGACGTGAACGCCCTTCGTACCCATGTTCAACTGCCGGATGAAACGCAAACTATGGTTAATGTACGCCAGGGTAAACTTGACCACGCGCGTTTAAGTCGCATGCGTCGCTCGGTTAAAAAGCATAAAGTGCGTAAGCAACAAGGTTTGAATAAACGAGCTGGGCGCCCCGCTAAACGTAAGTAATATCCAACTATATCTATTTGAATACTCAAGGCCGCGAGCAAATGCTAGCGGCTTTTTTTATGCCAGCATAAAACACAAACCTACTAACAATCAGAGTGGGTAACTTAATGCTACTAATCAATTAGCGCATTGCGATCTTCTTTTCAAACGATGGCGTAGGAACGTATGAATCTGCTACATCAAGTAGCAAATGTCACACGGAAAAGGAGAGAGTAATGAAAGATATGCCTCAGTTAGGAATGGGAACGTTTCGATTGAAAGGTGACGAGGCCCGTGAATCAGTCAGTAAAGCACTAGAGGTTGGTTTCCGACACATTGACACCGCACAATTTTATGGCAACGAAGCACAAGTTGGCGATGCAATAAAAACCAGCGGCCTTGATAGAAGCGAACTGTTTGTCACCACCAAGGTGTGGTATGAATCTTTGGGAGACGATCACTTTATACCAAGCGTTCACGAAAGCTTAGAAAAGCTGAAGCTAGAATATGTTGATTTGCTTCTTATCCATTGGCCATATCCAGGAAATGATATTTCACTAGAAAGTTACTTAGGCAATCTTGCCAAGGCGAAAGAGCTTGGGCTTACTCGTCATATTGGGGTGTCTAATTTCACTATTGATTTGTTAGATAAGGCCGAAAAGATTCTTGGTAAAGGCGAGATTTACACTAACCAAATTGAAATCCATCCTTTCATGCAAAATAAGAAAGTTGTTGAAGCGTGTAAGGAAAAAGGCATAAAAGCGACCGCATATATGCCATTTGCGGTAGGAAAAGTAATGAAGGACGAAACTTTATTGCGAATAGCGCAAAACCACGATGCGACGCCGGCGCAAGCTGTTCTGGCGTGGATGGAGAAACGCCACATTTACGCCATTCCTTCATCAACCAGTAAAGTACATTTGGCGGAGAATTTAGCTTACGGTGGTGTACATCTCACTGATTCAGAGCTCGAGCTTATTGATGATCTAGATAACGGTGACCGAATTGTAAGCCCAGATTTTGCTCCAGACTGGGATTAACGATTAATAAAGCACGTTTGTCTTTAGACTACTAACGGGGATAGCGTTTAATTTTACCTAGCTCTGTTTACTAGGCTAAACTTTGGGGCCGCCTTTGAGGTACTGATGGCGGCCCTTGAAGAGTCTTTGAATTATCGGTTCAGATTAAATCGATAGATGTGACTTGGTATGGACTCGTGTAAAGGTGTTTTTTTAAGGCATGTGATACCGAAAACATCACATGCTCTATTCGGCTTGCTCTATTTCTTTGATGACTTTGGCAGGGTTACCACCTATGACCACATTGTCGCCAAAAGACTTAGTTACCACCGCGCCAGAGGCCACAACCACATTGTCTCCCAACGTTACGCCAGGGTTTATGACCGCCATACCACCAATCCAGCAATTATCGCCAATAGTAATGGGCTTGGCGAACTCGATGCCGGTTGCCCTTTGTACAGGATCTAATGGATGCGTAGCGGTGTACAAGCCGACTTGAGGCGCAATCATGCAGTTATCACCTATCGTGACCTTCGCTGCATCTAAAATCACACAATTGAAGTTAGCGAAAAAATTTTCGCCTACGTGAATATTTTCGCCGTAATCACATTTGAATGAAGACTCGATGTAAAGCCTTTTTCCAGTACTACCAAACAGCCCTTTTAGTAGTCTTGTACGCTTTTTGTGGTCACTTTGACAAGTTGTGTTGAGCTCGTCTAATTGCATACGGCATTGCTTGCGCAATGCCGATAATGTTTTGTCTGACGGAAAGTATAAATCGCCAGCAAGCATCTTTTCTTGTTCAGTCATGCATTTCCAGTAGGTAAGCTTAAATGATTAAGCCAATACGTTACTGTGCACTGCCGTAGCTTACAATGACTTTTTGTTTTAGTTCATCGCTTTCAATGTCTAGGTTAACAGGGCGGTGCAAAACAATGCTGCCGTTTACAGTAACCGATGCACTAATCGATAGGGTAGGTTTGTTGTCTGATTTCTTGCCCCAAGCGCTTTCACTTTCCTTATATACGATATCGCCTAAAACGTGAGAAGAGCCAGACAAAGTAATATCGCCATTGAGTGTTTTGATGTGTTTTTCAATGGTTGTATCAACGGCTGTTATGTCTCCATTCACTGTTTCAACGCTACCGCCAATTGCACTTTGCGTAGGAAGCGTAACATTTCCATTCACGGTCTCTACACCCTTAAGCACATTGAGGTGTGAAGCTGCACTTACATCGCCATTTACAATGTCGATATTTCGGACAGACACATGGCTACCCATTTCAAGATTTCCGTTAACGATGCTGACTTCATCCGCGCCACCATGATCGCTAATTTCCACATTGCCATTAACAGAAGAAATATCGCCAGCGTGCTTCCCTTCAGCTATGTCAATGTTGCCTAGAATAGAACTGAAATCGCTGCCTTCTAATGCACTAGCGTCGCCAACATGGATAACGCAGCCAGTTAGCAAAGAGGCTGAAAGCAACATCGCTGCACTAGCAATAATAGACTTTTTCATATTCTTATATCCTTGATTGTTTTATAAATACTTAATAACACGCTTTGACGGTATTGATATCAAACACAAATTTTGTTGTGCATTTATAAAATACATATCACGTATCATGCCACTCTTAAAAAACATTTTAAATCAAAAGGTTAGTTTGATATGTCGAAGAGGGGTAGACTGGTTCAATGGTGTAATGACTAATTTTATAGTTTCATCTGTCACCGGATGGCGAATTTGACCATTCTGTACCACATGGCCCTAAGCTCAGAAGGGGACAGACACTCGCTTGAAGAAATTATTTAAAGAAATGGACAGACACTTAATGTGAATACATCTGTTTGGTTACAAGCTGCTTTTTTGAGTGTGTGTCCAACGAGTACAGGTAAGGTTTTAGCCTATGTGAGTGTCCGTCCTCGAATTGTATTTGGCCATAAACTGTTTTTTAAGTGTGTGTCCAAGAAGTACAGGTAGCAATTTGAGTGTGTGTCCAACGAGTACAGGCAAGGTTTTAGCCTATGTGAGTGTCTGTCCTCGAATTTTACTCGAATTTTAATAGTATGTTGGTATATGTGGTTTTTACTTTTTAGTGAGGTTAGGTGGCGATGATAAAGATTTATCACAACCCAGAGTGCGGCACGTCTAGGAATGTACTGGCGGTGATCAATGCCGCTGGGTATGAGGTGCAGGTTATTGAGTATTTACGTGTTGGGTGGGAACGTGAACAACTAACTTATTTATTGAATGCAGCTAACCTTAACCCTCGACAAGCGCTTCGCACAACAAAGTCGCCTGCTGCTGAATTAGGGTTACTTGAAGAAACAGTGAGTAACGAAATCATCTTTGAATTGATGCTGGAACATCCCGTTTTAGTGAATAGGCCTATTGTTTGCATTCCCAAAATTGAAAACGAAAAAGCAGTTTCTTTACCTCTTGGGAGAGTTGAAGGTAATTCCTATTCTGATAACGCGAAAGAAACAGTGAAATTATGCCGGCCAAGTGAAGCTGTACTGGATATTTTGCCTGTATGGCCACCAGGCCCTTTTGCTAAAGAAGACGGCACACCACTTATAGACCAAGATGGTAAACGAGTAATTTAAACGGAGTAGTTTATGCAGGACAAGTACACGCAATTGAATAAGGCTAAAAGGCTTGCATTGGCCTGTTTGATTTTTGCCGCAAGTGTATTTGTTTTAACGGTTTTACTTCCCAAGTTTTATCCAAGCTTGCAAGGAGCATGGTGGTTGGGGCTTATTAAGATGGCCAGTGAAGCGGCGCTCATCGGTGGTCTAGCTGACTGGTTTGCAGTGACGGCATTATTTAAGCCAATTCCAGCGAAGTACCCCATTCCGCACACCAATATCGTGGCTAGTAACAAGTCTGTTATTGCTAATAACCTGTCATTGTTCGTTAAGGAAAAGTTCTTTCATCCTGAAGCAATAGAGAAGCTAATTCGGGACAGCGACCCTGCTAAGGGTGCGGGAAGGTGGTTGTCACAAGATAGAAACGCTACCCGTTTAAGTCGCTTTCTATGCGATGCTTTTGCAGGCGTTCTGCGTGTGCTCGATGACAAACCTGTGAAAGCGTTTATCGCTAAAACCGCACAGAAGGGCATTAAACAACTTGATCTTAGGCAATTGATGGCAACCTCGTTAAGCGCCGTCACGAAAGAGCGCCAGCATCAGGTAGTGCTTGATAGGGTGTTAGGGAAATTGGCCTCACTGCTTGCAGAGCCAGAAACCCAAATCTACATAGCAGATACGTTAGTAGTCTGGCTAAAAACCGAATACAGTCGTATTGAAAAGCTATTGCCGTCTAGTTGGCTAAGCGAGCAGGGGGCACTCATAGCTGTTAAAGCGGTTTCAAGTATTTTGGAAGATGTATACGAAGATGAGCATCACCCCATTCGCCATGCATTTGATGAGCAAGTACACGAATTCCTCTACGAACTACAGCACAGCCCGTTAATGGAGAAAAAGGTAAACAGCTATCGGGAAAAAATTGTTAATGACCCAGCGTTAAACGCGTATGTTCAGCAATCATGGGCCAAGTTTCATCAATGGCTCTTAACGTCTCTTGAGCAGCAAAATGGTAAAGCAGAAACAAAGGTGTCGAGCCTTTTAAACGATTTAGGTACTACGTTAACGCAAGACAGTGAGTTAGCAAAAGCATTTAATAAGCACATTGGAGAAGCGGCTAAATATATGGCGCCTGAGTTGGCTGAATTTCTAACCCGTCACATACGCGACACTATCAATAGTTGGGATGAACGTGAAATGGCTGAGCAGGTGGAGTTGAATATTGGTCGCGATCTTCAGAAAGTTCGCATAAACGGCACGATCGTAGGCGGGTTGATAGGTGCAATATTGTTTGGCATAGAGGCACTGCTTGGCCTCTAGCCATTTATTTAAGCAAGTCGCATTAGCAGGTGTGGGTATGAATAGCTTAAGTGTCTCTAGTAATCAGCGCTAAAACGCAAACCATTAAGCAACCATTTCAACGCTTTGTATTGGCAACAAATCTTAAAAAAGTCTACTTCGCCGTTAGTGCAAATACCAAATTATCAGCGTCTACTTTGCCTTTCAAACCGCCTTCAAGCACCGAGCGCTCTAACCTTTGAATGTTGTAGTCCACTGAATAAAGAGCGTCAACGGTTTTTTCGTTTACGCTAAAGGGAGGGCCGGCCATTTCATTCTGGTCATACTCGAAAGAGATGATTAGCTGGGGGGCGCATTGAGTAATGGCCATTAAATGCGCAGCATATTGCTCGCGAAGCGGGCTAGGCAGCGCGACTAAAGCTGCTCTATCGTAAATGCCTGTAACGTCACCTAAGTCGCTTGATGTGAGTTTAAAGATATCACCTACGTAAATGGTTAAACCGTCTTTAGCGTAAATTTTACCGTTGGAAGTAGTGGTAACGGTAGGCTCTACACCTAGCTCTTCAAACAGCTGTATAATAGCCACTTCGCTTAGCTCAGCACCAACCACTTCACAACCCTTGGAGAGTAACCAACCAATATCACAGGTCTTTCCACATAGTGGTACAAAAATGCGCTTTAAAGATGTGCTAGGACTATCGTCGCCAAACAGAAAAGACGCATACTTTACTAAAAGTGCATTCCCTTCAGGTTCGTGAAATCCAATCTCGTTCTTTTGCCATTTACTGTGCCAAAAACTATGTTCCATATAAACCTCAAGTAGGTAAGCGATATATCTCTAAAAAACAGGCGTTTTTATGAAGGGTATTAGAAACAAAAAAGGTAGCGAGAAACGCTACCTTTTACACAAAATTAGTTATCAAGCGGTGTATTGAAGTCTTCAGATAACTCGAAGTCACCTTCAACCGTTGTCACTTTGTTGTCTACAAAGTTAATCACCATTTGCTTTTGAAAATCTTCACCACGCTTTTTCATACCGCGCTTCATATCGTAAACGTAGTACCAAGTGTCATCGTCGAATGAGTCTTGAACAACAGGGTTACCTAGTACATAAATAACCTGTTCTTTTGTCATTCCAACACGCAGCTTTTCCACATCTCTTTGATCAAGGAAGTTTCCTTGAGGAACGTCGATTCGATAAATCCAGTTCGAGCAAGCGGTTGATGTAAGTGTGATACCAAGAATTACTAATAGGTGTTGCAACTTCATGCGTTAATTTGTCCAGTATTGCCTTTGTTAGTGTCAATGAACTTCGCTAAAGCGAATTTCGAGACTGTTTTATTGCAAGCGCGAAGGCATGCTACATTGACAACTATGACCAATCAACTGCATTTTAGTTCGATGCTGCGCTTTTAAGCAGTTCTTTTGCATTCGCTAGCGCCGATTTGGTTACTTTATCACCGGCTAATAGTCTTGCAAGCTCATCGATCCTGTCTTGCTTCGTCAGCGCCAACATCTGGGTTTCAGTACTTTCCCCGTCGGTAAGCTTGGTAACAAACAATTGATTATGTGCCTGTGCCGCTACTTGAGGTAGATGGGTAACACACATTACTTGCGATTGTTTACCTAATTTACGTAAAAGCCCGCCAACGATTGATGCTGTTGGGCCGCTAATGCCCGTATCGACTTCATCGAAAATCATAGTAGGGGTAGCGTGATGGCCGCTTGAGATAACCTGAATAGCCAGTCCTATACGAGAAAGTTCACCACCTGATACGACTTTTTCTAATTTGTCTGCATCTTGACCAGGGTTGGTAGACACTTTAATTTCTACGGTATCTAGACCTGTGCTCACCGGCTTCTTAAGTTCGTCGTATTGAATCTGAATATCCACTTTTGCGTGGGGCATATTCATTTGGCGAATTTGCACTTCAATATCTTCGCTTAGCTTACCAGCAGCACGTTGCCTGCTCTCAGAAAGCGCTTTGGTCGCGGTTAAATACGTTGCTCGTGCTTCTTCTACTTCGCCTTCAAGCGTACCTAACAGTGTTTCCTGTTCCGATAAAGCATTGAATTCGGCGGCTAGCTCTTGGTGATGCTGATAAAGTCCCTCTGGCATCACAGTATGTTTACGGGCAAGTTCCATCGCCTTCGCATAGCGCGCCTCAACTTGCTGTAAGCGAAGTGGATCGATCTCTAAGTGATCGCAGTAGCTACGTAGCTCTCCTGCCGCTTCTTCTACTTGAATTGCTGCATCATTAAGCATTGCAATGATTGGCGTTAAACTAGCGTCGTGCGCCTCTAATTCGCCTAAACGTTCAATACTGCTTTGTATAACTGACAGTGCGTTGCCTTCATCGCTTTCATATAAATTGTATACGCTAGTCTGTGCTTGCTCTAAAAGGCTTTGCCCGTTACTCAGGCGTTTGTGCTCTATTTCTAACTCTTCAAATTCACCCTCTTCAATGGCGAATTCATCAAGTTCTTGAACCTGATAAGTTAACAGCTGAATTCTGTCTTCGCGCTGCTGGGCTTGTTCTTGAAGCGCCTTTAACGTGCGCTGCTTATCACGCCAAAGAGAGTAGGTTTCTCTAACCTGCACTAATATGTCGTTGTGCTTAGCGTAACCATCGACTAATTCCCTTTGATGGTCTTCTTTCAGCAACTGTAGGTGAGTATTTTGACCGTGAATGGCCAACAAAAACTGGCCTAAGCGTTTTAACTGCTGAAGTGAAGCGGGAATACCGTTGATAAAAGCTTTTGAACGGCCTTCCTTTGAAATAACTCTGCGAATAAAGCAGCTATTCTCATCTTCATCTGAGGTGAGCTCATGTTCATCGAGGAAGGCTTTAGCTAATACATTGCCGTCTAAAGAAAAGTGAGCAATGATCTCCGCTTTTGCACTACCTTTTCGCACCGCATTTGCGTCGGCGCGCTCGCCTAAGCACAAACTTAAAGCATCAATGGCGATGGATTTACCAGCACCGGTTTCGCCGGTTATAGCAGTCAACCCGTTTTCCAGTTGAACCGATAATTGTTTTACAACAGCAAAATTTGAAATAGAAAGATGCGCTAACATAACCACACTCGAAAAAAGTTGAACATGATGATATATACAGTAACTGATAATATATACAGTATTTTTTCTGTGTAAAGTTAAGTCGTAAATATTTTACTTAAAAATTAAAGTGGATTGTTAAAAGTTTAAATAAATCAATAGTTTATAGAGCTTTTAAAAAGGAGTGGTTATGAGTAACCCATTAATAATAGGCTGCGCTAGATGCGTTCGTTACAGTGGTTATACAGTAGTAAATTAGCTCAATGCTAAGTAGCTGAATAACTCAAAAGCAAGCGGTAAACAATTCCACAACGCAGTAGAGAACCTGATAGCAAAAAGGAGAGCGTAAGCTCTCCTTCAGATTGATGATAAACCCCTCTTTTTTCGGAGGGGTTTATTTTTTCTAGCAGCCGAAGGCTGCGATCGCGATAT